>JAKJFB010000387.1:298-3205 GCA_022705125.1 Pseudomonadota bacterium | reverse complement strand
GCTGCGCAACTTCACGCCCTTCTACGCCGCCTTCGGCGTGAAGGAAGGCGACGGCATGTACCTGCCGCCCGACGAACGCGTGAAGATCTGGTAGATTGGCGCCGCCTGTTCCTTGTAGAGCCGTGGGGGCGCAACCGTGACAGAACAATCGACTTCCTCGCGCCCCGCGCCGCGCAAGGCCGTGCAGGGAGAGAAGCTGCGCGGCGCCGAGAAGGTCGCGCGCATCCCGGTGAAGGTCATTCCCACCGTCGAGTTGCCGCGCAAGCCGGACTGGATCCGCGTGCGCGTGCCGGCCTCGCCCGAGGTCACGCGCATCAAGGAAATCCTGCGCCGCCACAAGCTCGCCTCGGTCTGCGAGGAAGCGGCCTGCCCGAACCTCGGGGAATGCTTCAGCGGTGGCACCGCGACCTTCATGATCATGGGCGAGATCTGCACGCGACGCTGCCCGTTCTGTGATGTCGCCCACGGGCGTCCGAACCCGCTCGATGCCGGGGAGCCGCGCGGGCTGGCCGAGGCGATCGCGGAAATGAAGCTGCGCTACGTGGTCGTGACCTCGGTCGACCGCGACGACCTGCACGACGGCGGAGCAGCGCATTTCGCGGCCTGCATCGGCGAGACGCGGGCCCTGAATCCGGGCATCCGCGTCGAGGTGCTGGTGCCCGATTTCCGCGGCCGCATGGACGTTGCGCTCGACATCCTCGAGCGCGAGCCGCCGGATGTGTTCAACCACAATCTCGAGACCGTGCCGCGGCTCTACCTGCAGTCGCGGCCCGGCTCGGATTACGCGTGGTCGCTGGACCTGCTGCGGCAGTACAAACAGCGTTGCCCCGGGGTGCTCACGAAGTCCGGACTGATGCTCGGTCTCGGGGAAACCAACGAGGAAGTGGTCGAGGTGATGCGCGACCTGCGTGCTCACGACGTGGACATGCTGACGCTCGGGCAGTACCTGCAGCCCAGCCGCAACCATCTGCCGGTCGACCGCTTCGTGCCGCCGGCGGAGTTCGAGGAACTCGGTCGCATCGCCGAATCGCTGGGCTTTCGCAGCGTGGCGAGCGCGCCGCTGGTGCGCTCCTCCTATCACGCCGACAAGCAGGTGGACCTCAGCCTCCTGAAATCCTGATTCCGGGGTGCGGGTCCGGCTTCATCCGGATACGCAGCGCCTTTTTGTAGGTCCGGATTCATCCGGAGAAGGGTTCGGCGCAAGCCGAATCCGCAGAGGCACGGTCACACCGGCAACCGGGAGGAGACCCCGTGTACGAGCTCTATATCGCCAACAAGAACTATTCGTCGTGGTCGCTGCGCCCGTGGGTACTGATGCGCGAACTCGGTATCGCCTTCGACGAGCGCCTGTTCCCCTTCGCTCCGGGTTCGAACCTCGAGCGCTTCCGTGCGTTCTCGCCCACGGGCAAGGTGCCGTGCCTGCATGACGGCGCAACGGTGGTGTGGGATTCGCTGGCGATCGCGGAATACCTCGCCGAACGCCATGCCGGCGTCTGGCCGTCCGATGCGCGCGCCCGCGCCTGGGCGCGCTCGGCCGCGGCCGAGATGCATTCGGGTTTCGGTGCGCTGCGCCAGCGCGCGAGCATGAGCTGCGGGCAGCGCGTGCGGTTGAAGGAGCTCCCCGCGGACCTGCGCGCCGACCTCGCGCGTCTCGAGGCCTTGTGGACCGAAGGCCTGGCCCGTTTCGGTGGACCCTTCCTGGCGGGAGCGGCCTTCGGCGCGGTGGACGCGTTCTACGCGCCGGTGGCGTTTCGCGTGCAGACCTATGCCCTGCCGCTCGCAGAGCCCGCGGCGGCCTACGCGATGCGGCTGCTCGCTCTGGCGGCGATGCGCGACTGGTACGCCGCCGCGCTCGCCGAACCCTGGCGCGACGAGCCGCACGAAGCGGATATCGCGGCAGCCGGGACGATCACGCAGGATTTGCGGCACGCGCTGTAGGTCGCCATTCATGGCGACAGCTGCATCCGGCCAGGCATAAGTCGGCATGCATGCCGGCCCACAGGAGGTGCGTGAGTCGCCATTCATGACGACGGCTGCATTCGGCAGCGCACCCGTCGGCATGAATGCCGACCTACGCGCGGGGGGCGGGGGGACGGCCTGCGCGCACCACCAGCTCCAGCAGCGCGTCCCAGGCATCGCGCTTGTCCAAGCCCTTGATGCAGCGATCCACCTCGGCGGCCAGTCGCAGCAGTTGCTGCAGGCCCTGATGCCCGAGGCGACGGAATGCGGCCTCGCTGTAGGGCTTGCCACGCTCGGCTTTCGTGGCCTGCTCGCTGCCTTCCCCGGTGGCACGGCGGCGCCCGATACGCAGCAGGCGACGGAACTCCTCGGCGAGCGCCCACAACACGATGGCCGCCTCGGTGCCCTCGGCACGCAGTCCCGTGAGCGTGCGCACCGCGGCGGCGCGATCGCCCTCGAGCGCGCGATCGCAGAGATCGTAGACCGAGTAGCGCGCCGAGTCGTTCACCAGCGCCGCCAGCGTGGCGGCGTCCAGCGGACCGGGTTCCGCCAGCAGCGCCAGCTTGTCGATCTCCTGGCGCGCGGCGAGCAGGTTGCCTTCGACGCGCTCGGCCAGCAGCGCCACCGCGTCGGGGCTGGGCTTGAATCCCGCGGCGCGCAGGCGCTGGCCGATCCAGCCCGGCAGTTCGTTGCGCCTGAGCGGCCAGGCCCTGACCGTGGCGCCGGCCTCGTCCAGGGCGCGGAACCACGCGGATTTTTCCACGTCGCGGTCGAGCTTGCCGCCGAGCACCAGCACCACGTTGTCGGATGCCGGCTGCGCCGCGAGCTCGCGCAGCATCGCGCTGCCCTCGGCGCCCAGCTTGGCGCCGGCGAGGCGCACCTCGATCAGTTTGCGGTCGCCGAACAGTGACAGACCGCTGCACTCCGCGCTGAGGCGGCTCCAGTCGA
>JAKJFB010000387.1:0-288 GCA_022705125.1 Pseudomonadota bacterium | reverse complement strand
CCTGCCGCTCCCCGATGCCGCCGTTGCGGCAGGCCGCACGCAGCGCGTCGGCGCATTCCTGCACCAGCAGCGGCTCGTCGCCGAAGAGCAGGTAGAACGGAAACAGCCGTGCCTTGAGCCTGGCGGGGAAATCCTCGACGCGGATACGCACGGTGGTGCCTAGGGCGTCAGGCCGGTTTGCGCGCGGCGCAGCTGGCGCAAGACCTGGCCCACGACGTTGTCCAGCAACTCCTGGTAGATGAGGTTCTCCTCGTCCTGCTTGGCGATGATGCTGTTGGGGTCGAAGGC
>JAKJFB010000386.1 GCA_022705125.1 Pseudomonadota bacterium | reverse complement strand
CAGGCAGTTGCGCGTATCGGGCCGGTTCAGCGTGATGATGGCGATGCCGTCATCGCGCGCATCGAACAGTACGGAATCGCTCATCAGAACCCCCGCTGCTCAATGGTGTGGGACGCCCGCTCCAGTTCTTCGCGGAAATCCGGATGGGCGATTGCGATCAGGCGGCGCGTGCGCTCGGCGAGTGTCTGTCCCCTGAGTTCAGCGGCGCCGAATTCCGTGACGATCACGTCGACCTCGCTGCGCGCGGTGGTGACCGGTCCCGAGAGCCCGATCGTGATGCGGCTGAGCTCGTTCCCTTTCGCGGTCGCGGGCAGCGCGATGATCGAATGCCCGCCGGACGATCGGGCGCCGGCGCGCACGAAGTCCACCTGCCCGCCGGTGCCGCCCATATAAACCGAGCCGCTCTGTTCCGCATTGACCTGGCCGGTGAGGTCAACCTCGAGCGCCGAGTTGATCGTCACCAGCCGGGTGAGGCGCGCGAGCACGGACGCATCGTGCGTGTAGGCCGTGCTGCACATGCGGATCGCAGGGTTGCGCTGCGCCCAGGCGTAGAGACGCTTCGTGCCGATCAGCGCGCCGTTGATCGACACGCCGGCATCGACTTCCTTGCGCGCATTCGTGACCACGCCGGCCTCGACCAGTTCCACCAGCCCGTCGCCGAGCATGCCGGAATGCACGCCCAGGTCCTTGCGGTCATGGAGCAGGCGCAGGATGGCATCCGGCACCGCACCGACGCCGGTCTGGATCACCGAGCCGTCGCCGATATAGGCGGCGCAGTGGCGGGCAATCGCCTGATCGGTCGCGGAGATCCTGCCGGTGGGCACTTCCACCGGCGCGCGCGAAACATGCACCGCCACGTCGATCGATGCGGCGGGGATCGTCTCGCCCGGCGTATGCGGCACCTGCTCGTTCACCTCGGCAATGACGACGCGGGCCCTGTCCACGGCGGCGCGAACATGGTCGCTGATCAGTCCGCAGCTGTGATTGCCGCTTTCATCGGCCGGGCTGACCTGGATGAACGCAACGTCACAACCGATGATGCCGGCGGTGATCATCGGGCCGATCTGGCTGACATGGGCCGGGATCACGGCCAGCTTGCCCGCTTTGGTCATGCCGCGCAGCGCGCCGATCGCCCCCATGCTGGACAACGCGAAGCTCGCGGCTGTCTCGGGCGTGAACAGCCCGGAAAAGCTGGTAGCAATGAAGACCGAAAGCCCACCAATGCCCCTGCCTTGCGCGATCAGCGCCTCGACCAGGGTCGTCGGCTCACCGCAGGCCTGGCCCATGACGATACGGTCGCCGGGGCGCAGGAAGCGCGCGAGGTCCAGCCCCGCGGCGTCGGTAATGACCGTCATCAGCGTCCCGCCTGCCGGAGCAGCAGCCGGGCACGCGCGAGGTGTGGCCGATCGAGCATCGCGCCCTTGTGGCCGATGGTGCCAACACCCGGATTGGCGGCGAAGAGATCGACGATCTCCTGCGCCGCCGCCAGTTCCTCTTCGCCCGGGGTGAACGCGGCGTTGATCACCTCGACCTGCGCCGGATGGATTGCCAGCATCCCGCGATAACCGTCACGGCGGACTTTCTCGGCCCGCTGGCGCAAGCCGTCGAGGTCACGGAAATCGCCCTGGATCGTCTCGATCGCGGCAACGCCCGCCGCCGCCGCACCGAGCAGGCACAGGCTGCGCGCCAGCTCGTAGGTGAAGGAGTAGCTGCCATCGGCATTGCGGTTGGAGCTCGCGCCGATCGAATCGGCGAGATCCTCTGCACCCCAGCTGAGGGCGACGACGCGCGGCGCGCCGGCGTAGCTGCCGGTGGTGAACATGGCCTCGGCCGTTTCCGTCACCAACACGATCACCCGGGTCGAGCCCTGCTCGATCCCGTTGGCGACTTCCAGCGCCGAGAGGTAGTGGTCGAGCAACTCGACATCAGCGCGGCCGCGCGCCTTGGGCAGCATGATGCCCCCGGGATGGGCCGGCATGATCGCCGCAAGGTCCGCCAGCGTGTGCGGACCGTCCAGCGGGTTGACCCGGACCCACAGCCGTTCGCGGCCGCGCGCATGGGCCATCAGGAAATCGGCGATCAGGCTGCGTGCCCTGGGCTTTTCCGCGTCGGCCACCGCATCCTCGAGATCGAAGATGACGATGTCTGCCGGGCCAGCCGTCGCCTTTTCCATTTTCTTTTCGCTGTCGCCCGGCGCGAACAGCCATGAGCGCGCGCTGAAGATATCTTCCTGGATCGCCATTTACATCACCCTTTCCCCGACAGAAAAATCACGCGCCCGTATCAGGCCGGCCTCAGTAAGACTTGGGAAGCTCCAGAACCTTCTCGGCGAGGAAGTTCAGGATCATGTGCGGACTCACCGGCGCGGTCCTGGGAATCAGCACCTCGCGCAGGTAGCGCTCGACATGATATTCCTGCGCATAGCCCATGCCACCCAGAGTCAGCATGGCCGTATGGCAGGCCTCGAAGCCGGCCTCGGCAGCCAGGTATTTCCCGGCGTTGGCCTCGACGCCACACTCCTGTCCCTTGTCGAACAGGGTCGCGGCCTTCATCACCATCAGGTTGGCCGCCTCGACCTGGGCCCAGCACTTCGCCAACGGGTGCTGGATGCCCTGGTTCATGCCGATCGGGCGATCGAACACGATGCGCTCCCGTGCATAGCGTGCCGCCCGCTGGATCGCCACGCGCCCGAGCCCGATCGCCTCGGCACCGATCAGGATACGCTCGGGATTGAGGCCGTGAAGGATGATCCTGAAACCATCGCCTTCGGCGCCGATACGGTCCGCTTCGGGTATGAAAAGATCATTGATGAAAAGCATGTTCGAACCGACCGCGTGCCGCCCCATCTTGGGGATGAGACGGTGCTCGATCTTCGACCGGTCCAGATCGGTGAAGAACAGCGAGAGGCCGTCGGTCTTGCGCTTGACCTGATCGAGCGGCGTGGTGCGCGCAAGCAGCATCATCTTGTCCGCCACATGCGCGTTGGTGATCCAGATCTTCTCGCCATTGACCAGGTAGCCGCCGTCACGCCTTTCCGCGCGGGTCTTGAGCCTGGTCGTATCGAGGCCGGTATTGGGCTCGGTCACCGCGAAGCAGATCCGGTGCTCGCCACGCAGCACCGGCGGGATCATCCGCTGCTGCTGCTCCTGCGTGCCGAAGCGCGCGATCGGCTCCAGGCTGAATACCGGGCCATGGATGCTGGAGGCCGCAGCCATGCCGCCG
>JAKJFB010000385.1:2973-3226 GCA_022705125.1 Pseudomonadota bacterium | reverse complement strand
CCCGTTCACGGGCAGCATCGGGCAGGTTACGATCGAATTGCTGTAAACGACGCCAGGAGCCCTCGTGCCGCCACGCCCGCGTTCGGACCCGTCCGCGCAGACCCGCAAGCGCATCCTCGACACCGCCGAACGCCTGTTCGGCGAGCGCGGCGTGGCGGCGGTGTCGCTGCGCGACATCAACCGCAGCGCCGGCATCAGCCAGGGTGTGCTGCACTACCACTTCGGCGGCCGCGACGCGCTGGTGGAAGCGATC
>JAKJFB010000385.1:0-2963 GCA_022705125.1 Pseudomonadota bacterium | reverse complement strand
TGAATGCCGAGCGCCGCCAGATGTACGACGCGATCCTGGCGGCGGGCCGGACGCCCAGCGAACGCGACGTGGTCGAGATCCTGTGCCTGCCGCTGGCCCGGCTGGCCACTGCTCGACAGCCCGCTGGCCGGCGCTTCCTGCGCTGTCTCGCACGACTGGGCCAGGAAGAGAATCCCGTCTGGGCGCGCACCACGCGGACGCAGATGAGCGGTGTGGAACTGCACGAGGCGCTGCAGGCCTGCGCACCCGGCGCGAGCCCCGCGCTCATCGAGTGGTACTTCAGCATGATGTTGAACGTGATTCACGGCACGCTCAGCGAAGCCGGGCGCGCCGCGCGCTCCTGGCAACGCGCGCTCGCCGCGGAGCCGATGAGCCCCGAGGACCAGGCAGAGGCACTGGTGGAGTTCATCTGCGAGGGCGTCGGCGGCCTGGTGCGGCGGAACCAGCCGGCTGCGGGAACTCCGCGCGCACAAGAGAGCCGGCCACGCGGCCGGGGCGCCGCGCGCGCCTGAGGCTCAGGAGCCCGGCAACCGCTCGTTGCGCAACCCCGCGTTCCAGCCGCCGTCTACGGGATACTCCGAGCCGGTGCAGTAGCTCGCCTCGTCGGAGGCCAGGAACAGCGCCATGTTGGCGATTTCCTCGGGCAGGCCGACGCGCGGCAGCGCGTGGTGCTCGTAGAACTCGCTGACCTTCTCGAAGGACATCGCGCCCGGGTTGCCCATGACGGTATCGATGCCGCCGGGATGCACCGAGTTGACGCGGATACCGTAACGCCCCAGTTCGATGGCGGCACACTTCGTCATCCCGCGTACCGCCCACTTCGAGGCACTGTAGGCGATGAGCCCGTTCTTCGACTGCAACCCGTCGATGGAGGAGATGTTCACGATCGAACCGCCGCCGGCGCGCTTCATGGGCTCGATCGCCGCGCGGATGCCGAGGAAGGTCCCGACCTGGTTCACGTTGATCACGCGCTGGTAGTCGGCGAGGCTCGTCTGCGTGATCGCCGCGGCATGCAGGATCGCCGCGTTGTTCACCAGCACGTTCAGCGGACCCATGGCCTCGGCCGCGGCCATCGCGGCCTCCCACTCGCCTTCCTGGCTCACGTCCAGGCGCTGGAAGCGCGCGGCGTCGCCCAGCTGCGCCGCGAGCGCCCGCCCCGGCTCCTCGAGCACGTCCGCGATCAGCACGCGCGCGCCCTCGCGCACGAAGATGCGCACAGCCGCGGCACCCATGCCGCGCGCACCGCCGGTGATCAGTGCAACCTTGCCAGTCAGCCTGCCCATGTCGTGAACCTCCCGTCGCCGCCGTTCAGATCAGGCCCATCGCCACCATGGCGCTGGCCACCCGGATGAAGCCGGCGATATTGGCGCCGTTCACGTAGTTGCCCGGCGTGCCATATTCCTCGGCGGTCTCGTAGCACAGGTCGTGGATGTTGCGCATGATCTGGTGCAGGCGCTTCTCGGTGTGCTCGAAGCTCCAGGAATCGCGGCTCGCGTTCTGCTGCATCTCCAGCGCGCTGGTGGCCACGCCGCCGGCGTTGGCGGCCTTGCCCGGGCCGTAGGCGATCTTCGCGTCCAGGAACACGCGCACACCGTCGGGCGTGGTCGGCATGTTGGCGCCCTCGCCCACCGCGATGCAGCCGTTCTGCACCAGCTTGCGCGCGTCGCGCCCGTTGAGCTCGTTCTGCGTCGCCGAGGGCATCGCGACCTGGCAGGGAATGTCCCAGAGGTTGCCGCCGGCCACGTAGCGCGCCTTCTTCTCGCGCTCGGCATAGACGCTGATGCGGCTGCGCTCGACTTCCTTGATCTGCTGCGCCAGCTCGAGCTTGATGCCGTCTTCGGCGTAGATGTAGCCGTTGGAGTCCGAGCAGGCCACGACCTTGCCGCCGAGCTCGTGGATCTTCTCGATCGTGTAGATCGCCACGTTGCCCGAGCCCGAGACCACGCAGGTCTTGCCCTCCAGCGAATCCTTGCGCGCGCGCAGCATCTCGGCCACGAAGAAGGTCGCGCCGTAGCCGGTGGCCTCGGTGCGCACCAGCGAACCGCCCCAGTTCAGGCCCTTGCCCGTGAGCACGCCCGACTCGTAGCGGTTGGTGATGCGCTTGTACTGGCCGAACATGAAGCCGAGCTCGCGCCCGCCCACGCCGATGTCGCCCGCCGGCACGTCGGTGTACTCGCCGAGGTGGCGGTACAGCTCGGTCATGAAGCTTTGGCAGAAGCGCATGATCTCGCCGTCGGACTTGCCCTTGGGATCGAAGTCCGAGCCGCCCTTGCCGCCGCCGATCGGCAGCCCGGTGAGGCTGTTCTTGAAGATCTGCTCGAAGCCGAGGAACTTGATGATCCCGAGGTACACCGAGGGGTGGAAGCGCAGCCCGCCCTTGTAGGGCCCGAGCGCACTGTTGAACTCCACGCGAAAGCCGCGGTTGATCTGCACCTCGCCCCTGTCGTCCTGCCAGGGGACGCGAAAGATGATCTGGCGCTCGGGCTCGCAGATGCGCTCGATGATCTTCTTGCTGACGAACTCCGGGTGCTTGACCATCACCGGCCCGAGGCACTCCAGTACCTCGCGCACGGCCTGGTGGAATTCGAGCTCGCCGGGGTTGCGGCGCAGCACTTCCTGGTAGATGGGTTCGAGCTTCTCGTCGAGTGGGGTGGTCATGGTGCCGGTTTCTCCTGCAGGCGCCGCGGCGCTCCGTTCCAGTGCAAAAAAGAGGGCGAATGCTACCCGTTCTGGTGCGCCTGGCGCCAGCGCGAGGCACGATCCGGGTCAAGATCGCGGGTTTTCGCGCGTTCGCGCGTCTTTTTCGCCCATTCTTCGCCCATTCGCATCCCGGGCGCACAACGCCTAAGCTTAACCGGCCGATTGGCGCCCCGGGATGACGCGCCCGGCCCGAACAACGACAACGATTCCGACGGAGCTCGCCATGACCTTTCGCCGCGCCGCCATCGCCTTCGCCATAGCCG
>JAKJFB010000384.1 GCA_022705125.1 Pseudomonadota bacterium | reverse complement strand
GACGCCGAGAGCAACCTGAAGGCGGCGCTCGACAGCTTCGGGCACGCCGGCCACGGCGGCCAGCCCGCCACCGACGCGGCTGCGCCGGATGATCGGCACGACGAGGCGAGCGCGCCGGCCCCGACCGGGCACGCCGGGCACGGAGAACACTGAGATGCTGACACGCCTGATCGACTGGTCGCTGCGCAACGTCGTGCTGGTGCTGCTGCTCACGGCCGGCACCATCGGCGCGGGCGTGTATTCGCTGTTGAAGACGCCGCTGGATGCCCTGCCGGATCTCTCGGACGTGCAGGTCATCCTGTACACCGAGTACGGCGGGCAGGGTCCGCAGGTCGTCGAGGACCAGGTCACGTATCCCCTGACCACCGCGATGCTCGCGGTGCCGCGCTCGAAGGTAGTACGCGGCTTCTCGTTTTTCGGCGCGTCCTTCGTCTACGTCATCTTCGAGGACGGCACCGACATCTACTGGGCGCGCTCGCGCGTGCTCGAGTACCTGAACACCGTGTCGCAGCGACTGCCCGCGGGCGTGACGCCGACGCTCGGGCCCGATGCCACCGGCGTGGGCTGGGTATACCAGTACGCGCTGACCAGCGACCGGCACGATCTGGGCGAGCTGCGCGCGATCCAGGACTGGTTCGTGCGCTACCAGCTGACCAAGGCCCACGGCGTGGCCGAGGTCGCCAGCGTGGGGG
The DNA here is from genome assembly GCA_022705125.1 of Pseudomonadota bacterium. The sequence goes on along the minus strand of JAKJFB010000384.1, from coordinate 2,545 downwards.
GATTCGTCAAGCAATACCAGGTCACGGCCGACCCGCACAAGCTGCATGCCTATGGCATCGATCTCGAAACGGTGATGCGGGCCATACGCGAGAACAACCGCGACGTCGGCGGCCGCGTCGTCGAGATGGCCGAGCGCGAATACATGGTGCGCGGCCGCGGCTACCTGCGCGGCAAGGAGGACATCGAGCGGATCGTGCTGAAGTCCGAGGGCGGCACGCCCGTGCTGCTGCGCGACGTGGCGCGCGTCGAACTGGGGCCCGACGAGCGGCGCGGAATCGCCGAGTTGAACGGCGAGGGCGAGGTGGTCGGCGGCATCGCGATGGCGCGTTACGGCGGCAATGCACTCGAAGTCATCCATTCGCTCGAGGAGCGCATTGCCGAGATCGCGAGCGGATTGCCCGAAGGCGTGAAGATCAGCACGGTCTACGACCGCTCACAGCTGATCCATCGCGCCATCGACACGCTGCGTAGCACTCTCCTCGAGGAGAGCCTGATCGTCGCGCTGGTCTGCGCGCTGTTCCTGCTGCACCTGCGCAGCGCGCTGGTGGCGATAGTGATGCTGCCGGTCGGCGTGCTGATGGCCTTCATCGCAATGCACGCGCTCGGTCTCAATTCCAACATCATGAGCCTGGGCGGCATTGCGATCGCGATCCGCGATGGTCGACGCCGCCATCGTGATGATCGAGAACGCGCACAAGCACATCGAGCGCGACGACGGCAACCGCTCGCGCCAGGGGCTGATATCCGACGCCTGCCGCGAAGTGGGCCCGGCGCTGTTCTTCAGCCTGCTGATCATCACGGTGTCCTTCCTGCCGGTCTTCACGCTCGAGTCGCAGGAGGGACGGCTGTTCCACCCGCTCGCCTACACCAAGACCTTCGCGATGGCGGCCGCAGCACTGCTGTCGGTGACCCTGGTGCCGGTGCTGATGCTGCTCTTCGTGCGCGGCAGGATCCTGCGGGAACGGCGCAATCCGGTTAACCGCGCACTGATTGCCGTGTACCGGCCGGTGATCCGCCTGGTGCTGCGTCACAAGACCGCGACCCTGGCGCTGGCCGTGGCCGTGCTCGCGCTCACGGCCGTTCCGGCCGGACGCATCGGCAGCGAATTCATGCCGACGCTGAACGAGGGCACGCTGCTCTACATGCCGACGACACTGCCGGGGTTGTCGGTGACGAAGGCCGCCGAACTCCTGCAGCAGCAGGACCGGATCATCAAGAGCTTCCCCGAGGTGGAATCGGTGTTCGGCAAGGCGGGACGCGCGCAGACCGCCACCGATCCGGCGCCGATGGAGATGTTCGAGACGATGATCAACCTCGCGCCCGAGCAGGCGTGGCGTCCCGGAATGACCGTCGACAAGCTGGTCGCCGAGCTCGACCAGGCACTGCAGTTTCCCGGCGTCAGCAACGCCTGGACCATGCCGATCAAGGCGCGCATCGACATGCTCTCCACGGGAATCCGCACGCCGATCGGCATCAAGGTCTTCGGCAAGGACCTGGGCGAACTCGAACGTCTCGCCAAGGAGATCGAGGCCGTGGTGAAGACGGTGCCCGGAACCACCAGCGCCTACGCCGAGCGCCTGACCGGAGGCTACTACCTGACGATCGAACCAAAGCGCGACATGCTCGGGCGCTACGGCCTGTCGATCGACGCCCTGCAGGGCGTGATCGCCAGCGCACTGGGCGGCGAAATGGTCACGACCACGGTGGAGGGCCGCGAGCGCTTCGGCGTGATCGTGCGCTACCCGCGCGAACTGCGCGCCGACCCCGATGCCATCGCCCGCCACGTCATGGTGCCCACGATGAGCGGCGCGATGGTGCCGCTCGGGCAGCTCGCGACCGTGCGCGTGGAACTCGGACCTCCCGGCATTCGGCACCGAGAACGCGCTGCTCTCGACCTACATCTACGTCGACATCCGGGATCGCGACATCGGCAGCTACGTGGCCGAAGCGCAGCGCGCCGTGACCGAGCGCGTGCAGTTCACGCCAGGCTACTACGCGACCTGGAGCGGGCAGTTCGAGTACATGGAGCGCGCCGCAGCGAAACTGAAGATCGTGGTGCCGATCACGCTACTTCTGATCTTTCTGCTGCTCTACCTGAACTTCGGCCGGCTCACGGAGTCGCTGATCGTCATGCTCTCGGTACCCTTCGCGCTGGTCGGTGGCGTCTGGCTGATGTGGTGGCTGTATTACAACTTCAGCGTGGCGGCGGCCGTCGGCTTCATCGCACTGGCGGGCGTGGCGGCGGAAACCGGCGTCGTGATGCTGATCTATCTCGACCACGCCTGGGAGGCGCTGCGCGCGAAGGGCCAGGCCGAAGGCTGGCATGCGGGTATCGCCGATCTCTACGAGGCCATCATGGAAGGGGCTGTCGAGCGTGTACGGCCGAAGATGATGACGGTCGTGGCGATCATGGCGGGCCTGCTGCCGATCATGTGGAGCACGGGTGCAGGATCTGAGGTGATGCGGCCGCTGGCGGCTCCGGTTTTGGCGGAATGCTTTCCAGTCTGGTCCACGTCCTCATCGTAACGCCAGTGATCTTCTATT
>JAKJFB010000383.1 GCA_022705125.1 Pseudomonadota bacterium | reverse complement strand
TGTCCGCGGCACCGATGGGTGCTCGGGCGCCGATGGCTCGCGATACGCGGGATTGTCGGGCTCGTTATCCCGAGCACAGATGGTTTTGCGACACCCTCGTCAGCCGGACATCTCTGGTGTGCGGCCAGCGACGCATCACGGATTGTCGGCATGAATGCCGACCTACGGCTGCTGCAGGATCTTCTTGCGGCCGGGGTATTCGCAGAGGTCACTGATCACGCACTCGCGGCAATTCGGGTTGCGCGCGGTGCAGACGTAGCGCCCGTGCAGGATCAGCCAGTGGTGCGCATCGCGCAGGTACTCGGGCGGCGTGGTCTTGAGCAGGTTTTCCTCGACCGCGCGCACCGTCTTGCCGGGGGCGAGACGGATGCGGTTGGCGAGGCGGAAGATGTGCGTGTCGACGGCCATGGTCGGCTCGCCGAAGGCGGTGTTGAGGATCACGTTGGCGGTCTTGCGGCCCACGCCGGGCAGTGCCTCGAGTGCCTTGCGCTCGGCGGGCACCTGCGATGCGTGGCGTTCGATCAGCAGCGCGCAGGTGGCGATCACGTTCTTCGCCTTGCTGTTGAACAGGCCGATGTGGCGAATGTAGGTCTTCAGCCCTTCCTCGCCGAGCGCGAGTATCGCCGCGGGGGTGTTGGCCACCGGGTAGAGCCTGCGCGTGGCCTTGTTCACGCTGATGTCGGTGGCCTGCGCCGAGAGGATCACCGCGACCAGCAGCTCGAAGGGCGAAGCGAACTCGAGCTCGGTGGTCGGCGCCGGGTTGGCGGCCTGCAGCCGGCGGAAGATCTCGCGGCGCTTCGCGCCGTTCAACTGATGTGCCCGGTGACGCGCACGCGCTTGCTGCCGGCGGGAACCTGCGGCGCGCGCGCGGCCTCGGCGCGCGCCTTCAGTTGCGTGTCGATGCCGTTCTTCAGCGCGATCAGCAGCCCGGTGAACAGGAAGGCGCCGGGTGGCAGCACCGCGAGCAGGAAGTGGCGCTGCTCGCCGAAGGGGCGGACCTCCCAGCCGGCGGCCATCGGGCCGAACAGCAGTTGCATGTCGGCGAACAGCGTGCCGTTGCCGAGCAGCTCGCGCAGTGCGCCGAGCACCACGAGCACGGCGCTGAAGCCCAGCCCCATCATCAGCCCCTCCAGCGCCGCGAGCGGCACCGGGTTCTTGCTGGCGAAGGCCTCGGCGCGTCCGAGCACCACGCAGTTCGTGGTGATCAGCGGCAGGAAGATGCCCAGCACCTCGTAGAGCCCGTAGGCGTATGCCTGCATCAGCAATTCGACCAGCGTCACCGCGCCGGCGATGATCAGCACGAAGGCGGGCAGGCGGATCGTGTCGGGCACCACGTGGCGCACCATCGACACCAGCGTGTTGGTGCCCATCAGCACGAGGGCTGTCGCGAGCCCCATGCCGAGCGCGTTGACCACCGAGCCGCTGACCGCGAGCAGCGGGCACAGCCCGAGCAATTGCACCAGGGCCGGGTTGTTCTTCCACAGGCCGTTCAGCGTAATTTCGCCGATGCGGGGCTCACTCATGGCGGGCTTCGCTCCCTGTTGCCGCGGGGGCGAGCAGCGCCTCGCGGTTGGCCTCGAAATACTGCAGCGTGCGCTTGACCGCCGCGGTCACCGCGCGCGGCGTGATCGTCGCGCCCGTGAACTGGTCGAAAACGCCGCCGTCCTTGTGCACCGTCCATTGCGCCGGCGCGGGATCGGCGAGGGAGCGGCCCGCGAAGGAGTCGATCCAGCGCGACTTGCGGGCATCGATCTTGTCGCCGAGCCCCGGCGTCTCCTTGTGCGCCACCACGCGCACGCCGGCCACCGTGGCGTCGGCGTTGATGCCGACGATCAGCTCGATCGCCCCGCCGTAGCCGTCGGGCGCCGTGGCCGGAACGATCACCGCCTGCGCTTCGCCGCCGAGACGCGCCACCAGTGCCTTGCGCGGCTGCTGCAGTCCGAGCAGCTCGCGGTCATCGACCAGGCGGAAATCGTCGAGCAGCACGTTGTCGTAGCGCGCCGGCGGCAGGATCTCGTTGTAGGCGCGCGCTTCGGCGGCGCGCCGCTGCGCGGCGATCTGCTCGCGCGTCAGCAGCTGCGTGCCCGCCAGCGCCAGGGTGATGAGCAGCGCGACCAGTCCCAGCACGAGGCTGTTGCGCCCGACGGCGTCGGCCAGCTTCATGCGGATCTCCCGCGGTCGTGGCCGTAACTGCGCGGCTGCGTGTAGTGGTCGAGCAGCGGCGCGGCGAAGTTCATCAGCAGCACCGCGAAGGCCACCGCGTCGGGATAGTTGCCCCAGTGCCGGATCAGGTAGACCAGCACGCCGACCAGCGCGCCGAAGATCAGCCGACCACGGTTGCTGGTCGCGCAGGTCACCGGGTCGGTCACGATGAAAAACGCGCCGAACATGGTTGCGCCCGAGAACAGGTGGAACAGCGGCGAGCCGCCGCTGGCCGCGCTGCCGCCGTCGTGGAAGATCGCGGCCATCAACGCCAGCGCGCCCAGCATCGCGAGCGGCGCGTGCCAGGTGAAGATGCGCCGTGCCAGCAGGTAGAGCCCGCCGGCGAGGAAGCCGGCATTGACCCATTCCCAGCCGGCGCCGGCGATGCGGCCGAACTGCGGGTTCTTCGCCCACAGCTCGGAGACCAGCAGCGACTGGTTCTGGCGCAGCACGTCGAGCGGGGTGGCCATGGTCAGCGCGTCGAGGCGCGCGGCATCGAGCAGTCCCAGCGAGGCCTGCAGGGCCTCGAGCGGACCGAGCGGCGCGGCGATGCCGGCCGCTGCCGGCGCCATCCAGCGCGTCATCTCCAGCGGGAACGAGATCAGCAGCACCACATAGCCGGCCATTGCCGGGTTGAACGGGTTGCTGCCGAGGCCGCCGTAGAGGTGTTTCGCGATCACGATGGCGAACGCGGTACCTGTCGTGACGAGCCACCACGGCGAGCCCGGCGGCAGCGCGATCGCGAGCAGCAGCGCGGTCACCAGCGCGCTGCAGTCGCGCAGGCTGAACCGCACGTCGCGCCCGCGCAGGCGCAGCGGCCTCGCAGGCGAGCGCCACGGGCACCGCCCAGAGGATGTTCGCCAGCGTGCCCCAGCCGAAGCACACCGTCAGCGCGAGCACACCGGGCACGGTCGCCAGCAGCACCTGCTGCATCACCCATGAGGTGCGCGCCGGCCCGTGGGCGTGCGGCGAGCTGAAGCGGGGCAGGTCCATGGTCGTGCTACTCCTGCACCGCGGCGAGCGTTTCGAGTTCCTGCCGCGCATCGGC
>JAKJFB010000382.1 GCA_022705125.1 Pseudomonadota bacterium | reverse complement strand
GACCAGCGCGATGACGACGATGTGCATGAGGTTGGGCAGGATGTGGCGCCGGATGATGGCGAGATCCGAGACGCCAAAGGCCTGCGCCGCCTGCACGTAGTCGAGCTCGCGCAGCTTGAGCGTCTCGCCGCGCAGCAGGCGCGCCAGCCCCGTCCAGCTGGTGATGCCGAGGATGAAGCACAGTGCCAGCAGGCGCGCATCCGAGCGCTCGGCTGCGGTGTCGAACCAGTGCGGATTCGTGTCGATGACGACCTGCATCATCAGCACCGCAGCGGCGATCAACAGCACTCCGGGGATCGCGTTGAGCACGGTGTATAGGTACTGCACGGCATCGTCCACCCAGCCGCCAAGGTAACCCGCGGCGATGCCGAGCGCGACCGCGAAGGGCATCATCACCAGCGTCGTCAGGGTGCCGATCACCAGCGCCGTGCGCACGCTCTTGAGCGCCAGGTAGAGCACGTCCTGCCCGACCTTGTCGGTGCCGAGCACGTGGTAGAGCGGCGCCAGCTCCACGCACACCCCCACCACCGCGAGCAGCACCGCCAGCGTCACCAGCGCCGCGCGCCAGGCCAGCACGGTGTGTCCGGCCAGCAAGGCCGCGGCCACCTCGCCCCAGCGCAGCCCGCTGCCGCGCCATACCAGGCTGGCGAGCACGACGAAGGCGAGCAGCCACGCGAGCGCCGCCTGCGCGAGCGCCTTCGCCAGCCGCAGCGCGAGGTCGCCCGCCCGCGCCGGGCCCGGGTCGGCGCCGAGGTGGGCCGCGCCGTGGGCGAGACGCGGGTAGTCGCGCACCTGGACGCCGTCGGCGGTCTCCATCGTCTCGCGCTGGTACAGCGTCCACGCGAAGGGCGCGGAATAGGTCTTCTCGGTGCGCAGGCGCAGCGGCGCGAGCAGGGCGTCGAGCGCCGACAGCACCTCGGTGGAAACGACCGGAGCCGCCGGTGCCGCTCCGCTTGCCGGCCCGCCCCCATCCGCCCCCGCCACGCGCTCCAACGCCGGCAGCAGCGGCCGGTAGTGCAGGCTGTCGACCAGGCCCACGACGAGGAAGGCCAGCAACACGGTGGCCGCCGCCATCCCGGTCGGTCGCCTCCCCACCTTGCGCCAGGCCGCGCGCAGCGGCGCCTGCGCACGCGCGCGCATGCCCGCCAGCAGCGCCAGCGCGACGAGCAGGAAGAGCAACGCGTCGGTCCACAGCAGCACCGGCTGGAAGCCCAAGATCACGCTCGATGCGCTCATTGCAGCCTCACCCGCGGATCGGCCAGGGTGTAGGACAGGTCGGTGAGGATCAAGCCGACGATGTACAGCACCGAGCCGATGAACACCATCGCCCGCACCACCGCGAAGTCCTGCGCGTTGATCGCGTCGATCGTGTAGCTGCCCAGGCCGGGAATCGCGAAAAAGGACTCCACCAGCAGGCTGCCCATGAAGAGCAGCGGGATCACCACCACCACCCCGGTCAGGATCGGGATCAGCGCATTGCGCAGCACATGGCGGAACAGCACCGCGAGCTCCGACAGCCCCTTCGCGCGCGCGGTGCGCACGTAGTCCTTCGAGATCTCCTCGAGGAAGATCGTGCGGTACCACCGCGCCGAAGAGCCGATGCCGGCCACCACGCTGATCAGCACCGGCAGGACCAGGAAGCGCGCTGCATCCAGCCCGGGCGCGTAGCCCGAGATCGGCACCAATGCCCACAGCTTGGACACCAGCCACTGGCCGCCGATGATGTAGAACAGGCTGGAGATCGACATCATCGCCACGCACAGCACCACGCCCCAGAAATCCAGCCAGGTGGCGCGGAAGAAGACCAGCAGCAGCGCGAAGCTGATCGACACCACGAGGCTGAGCACGAAGGTCGGCAGCGCGATCGCCAGCGAGGGCCCCATGCGCTCGCGGATCTCCTGGCCGATGTCGCGGCCGTCGTCGGCGCGGCCGAACTCGAGCGCGAACATGCGCAGCGACTTGTCGAAGAAGAGGGTCTCGGTGAAGCGCGCGCTGCCGCTCGCGGCGTCGTTGATGAACATCGGCTTGTCGTAGCCGCGCTCGACCTTCCAGCGCTCGATGGCCTCGGGCGTGGCGCGCTTGACGCCGATGTGCATGCGCGCCATGTCGTCGGGCGAGTTCACCACGAAGAAGAGCACGAAGGTGAGCAGGTTCACCCCGATCAGGATCGGCACCGCGTAGAGCAGGCGGCGCAGCAGGTAGGCCGGCATCAGCGCCCTCCTCGCGCGCCGGACCCGGCCGCGCCCGGCGCCGCGGTCGCGGTCTCGCGCCGGCGCCAGTGGATCGCCGCCGGCGCCACCAGCGCGGCGAGCAGCGCCGCCACCAGCAGCAGCGGCCAGGTCACCGGCGCGTTCCACTCCGTGCGCGCAGCGGCACGGCGCTCGAGGTCGATGCGCTGGTACTTCATGGTGTTGCGCACCATGGCCCCGGTCTTGCGGTTGAGCACCCAGCCATGCTGCAGCGAATAAGACATCGGGTGGAAGGCGAAGATCCACGGCGCGTCGTGCTGCAGCATCGCCACCATGCGGTCGATGATCTGCTGGCGCGCGGGGCCGTCGGGCATGGCCTTCATGCGCTCGAACAGCGCGTCGTATTCCGGGTTCTCGTAGTTGGCCGCGTTCTGGCCGTTGAACTTCACCTTGCCCTGCGGGCCGTGGAGCAGGAAGAGCAGGTTCTCCGGGTCGGGGTAGTCTGCGTTCCAGCCGAAGAAGAAGAGCTGCGCGTTACCCTGGCGGATCTTGTCCTGGAAGCGGTTGAAGTCGGTCGGCCGCACGACGAACTGCACGCCCAGCGCGCGGAACTTCTTCGCCAGCCAGTCCGAGCGCGCCTTGTCGCCCAGCCCGCCGGGCGTGGTGTCGAGGTGGATCACCAGCGGCTCGCCGGTCTGCGCATCGCGTCCATTTGGCCAGCCGGCCTCGGCGAGCAGGCGGCGCGCCTCGTCGACGCCACGACGCACGGGATCATCCCCGCCCGTCCCGCGCGCGCGCCGAAGATGCCCGGCGGCAAGGGGCTCATGCCGGGCAGGCCGCGGCCGTTGAGGAAGATCGACACGAACTCCTCCATGTCGAGCGCGATCGAGATCGCCTGGCGCAGCTTGCGCGCGCGCTCCTTCTCCGCCTTCGAGGCGCCGCCGCCCACGAGCGGGTCGAGCATGTTGAAGCCGAGGTAGAAGATCGACGGCGACACCGAGGTGAGCAGGCGGATGCCCTTGTCGCGCATGTCGTCCGAGAGCGTCACCTCGCCCTGGCTGGTGAGACTGACGGCCTGG
>JAKJFB010000381.1 GCA_022705125.1 Pseudomonadota bacterium | reverse complement strand
TACGACGCCGACAATCGCCTCGCGCCGGCACTGGCCGAGCGCTGGGAGCTGCGCCCCGACGGCGCGACCTTCTGGCTGCGCCGCGGCGCGACCTGGGAGGACGGCGCGCCCGTCACCGCGCACGACTTCGTCCATGCCTGGCGCGAGGTGCTGCGCCCGGCGAACGCCGCACCCTACGCCTCGCTGCTGTACCCGGTGCGGAACGCGCGCGCGATCGCCTCGGGCGAGCTGGCGCCCGAGAGCCTTGGCGCCACTGCGCCGGAGGACCACCGCCTCGAGGTCGTATTCGGGCAGCCCTGCGCCTGGTTCCCCGCGCTCACGGCCTTCATGACGCTGCTGCCGCTGCGCGCGGACTTCCATGCCGCCCAGGGGGGGCGTCATGCGGCTGATGCGGGCAGACTGCTCGCGAACGGCCCGTTCCGCCTCACGCGCTGGGTGCACGGCGCGCAGCTGGTGCTGGAGAAGAACCCGCGCTACTGGAATGCCGGCGCCATCCGCCTGCAGCGCATCGAGGTGCCCTACATCACCACGGATGCGCAGGCCGAGCTGAACCTGTTCCTGGACCGCCGCATCGCCATGGCGAACATCGCGCCGGACTCGGTGCGCCAGGTGCTGCTCGAGCGCCAGCGTCTGCGTCGCTTCGCCGACGGCTACGTGCATTTCCTCACGTTCAATTTCCGCGAGGGCAGGCCGACGCAGAACCTGCGGCTGCGCCGCGCGATCCAGGCGGCGCTGGATCCGGGCGAGATCGTGAACCGCGTGCTGCGCATGCCGGGCCTGCGGCCCGCCGAATCGCTGTTTCCCTCGGTGCTGCGCGGTCGCGAGCGCGCGTTCGTGGACGAGTACCCGTTGGCCGCGCCGGCGCGCGGGGATGCGATCGCGCAGCGCGAGTTCGCCGCCGCGCTCGCCGAGTTGGGCGTGACGGAGCTGCCAGCGCTGCACCTGCTGACCGGCGAGGCGCCCACCGCGCTGCGCATCGGCGAATACGCGCAGGCGCGCCTCGCCGAGACGCTCGGCGTGCGCCTGCGGCTCGATCGCCAGATCACCAAGCAGCGCCTGCAGCAGATGGCGCGCGGCGACTTCGACATCGCGCTGCAGAACTGGGGGCCGGATTTCGACGATCCCGTCACCTTCGCCGAACTGCTCGCCTCCGGGAACCCGCTCAACCGCGGCCAGTACCGCAGCGCCGGTTACGACCGCTGGCTCGGCGTGGCGCTGGGCTCCACGGAGCAGGCGGAGCGGCTCGCCGCATTCGATGCGATGCAGCGGCTGGTGCGCGACGAGGCGCCGCTGATTCCGGTCTACGAGAACGCGCGGCTCTACGTGCAGCACCCGGCTTTGCAGGGCGTGGTGCGCGCGCCGTTTTTCGGCGATCCGAACCTGCGCCACGCCTGGATCGGGACGCGCTGAATGCCCGGCGTGGCTGCCTGCGCGGCGTTGCACTATGATCGGGCGCTCACTGGCTGCCGGTTCCCCGCATGAGCTTCCCGCTGCCCGATCCCGAGCTGCTGCGCATCGTCGCGCTCGCCTGCGGCATGAGCGTCACGCTGCTGGGCGCGGGCCACGCGCTGCTCACCAAGCGCGATCCGCGCAGCGCCGCCGCGTGGGTGAGCCTGTGCGTGTTCTTCCCCGTGGTCGGAGTGCTGGCGTACCTCGCGCTCGGCAACAACCGTATCCGCACCCGCGCGCGGCGCCTGCACGCGCTGCCGCCGCACGAGCAGCCCGCGCCGCCGCCGGCGCGCGAACACGTTGCCGCCGAGCACCTGATCGCGCCGCAGTACCGCAACCTCGCCTATCTCGGCCTCGCGGCCAGCGGCAACGAACTGCTGACGGGCAACAGCGTCGAGGCGCTGTACTGCGGCGAGAACGCCTATCCCGCGATGCTGCTCGCGATCCGCGAGGCGCGCCGCCATGTCTATCTGGCGACCTACATCTTCGACTCGCGCGGCATCGGCGCCGAGTTCGTCGAGGCGCTGGGCGCGGCGCAAGCGCGCGGCGTCCAGGTGCGCGTGCTGCTCGATGGCTTCGGCGAGTTCTACTCGCTGCCGCGCGTGGGCTGGCGGTTGCGCGCCGCCGGCGTGACGACGGCGCGCTTCCTGCAGCCGCGGTTGTGGCCGCCTAACTTCACGCTCAACCTGCGCAACCACCGCAAGATCCTCGTGGTCGACGGCGAGCTCGCCTTCACCGGCGGCATGAACATCCGCAACAAGCACATCGCGGTGCGGGGCGTGCGCCCGGCCGATGTGATCGATGTGCACTTTCGCCTGCGCGGACCGATCGTCACGCAGATCGAGGAGGTGTTCGCGGCCGACTGGCTGTTCAGCACGCGCCAGGCGCTGCCCCCGCCCCCGAGCGTGGCGCCGGTGACGATGCTGCCGGAGGAGGCCGAGTGCCGCGTGATCGTCGACGGCCCGAACGAGGATCTCGACAAGCTGCTGTGGGTGCTGGTGGGGGCGATCTCGGCGGCGCGATCCAGCATCCGGATCATGACGCCGTACTTCCTGCCGCCGCCCGAGCTCGCCGTGGCGCTGCAGACGGCCGCGCTGCGTGGCGTCGAGGTGACGATCGTGCTGCCGGCGCACAACAATTTCCCTTTCATGACCTGGGCCACGACCCACATGCTCGGCGAGCTGCTGAAGACCGGGGTGCGGGTGCATTTCTACACCGGTCCCTTCCTGCACACCAAGCTGCTGCTGGTCGATGACTACTACGCACAGATCGGCTCCTCGAACCTGGATCCGCGCAGCCTGCGGCTCAATTTCGAGATTGCGGTCGAGATCTACGACCACGTCTTCGGGCGCGGCGTGGCGGTGCATTTCGCCGAGATGCTCGCCACATCGCGCGAGCTGTCCTTCTCTACCTGGCAGGAGCGCAGCCTGCCGCGGCGCCTGCGCGATGCCGTGTTCTGGGTGTTCTCGCCCTACCTGTAGCCGCGGCGGGGCGGATCGGCTAACGTAGGCGCCCCCGAACAGACCCCCGGAGAGGGACCAGTCCGACATGAGCCAGAACCAGTCCGTCAGCATGGAGTCGCAACGGTTTTTCACAGGGGCACTGAACGTGCTCCATGCGGGGTTCATCAGGGCGTCGCGGGCGCAGGCGAAACGCCACTACGCGCGCGTGCACGGCGGCGGGGTGCTGGAGCTGGCGAAGCTCAGGCTGGGTGACGGTTCGGACCTGCTGTTTCGCGTGGCGCTCGACCAGAGCGAGTTCCGCGGCAAGCTCGATTTCGCGACCTTCCGCAAGGCCCTGATGCAGTTGCTCGCCAAGCTGCAGGACCGCAT
>JAKJFB010000380.1 GCA_022705125.1 Pseudomonadota bacterium | reverse complement strand
GGGCATCGTCGAGCAGCGCGAGCAGCTGCTCGCGCCAGCGCGCCGGCGGCATGGGCTCGCGCAGGATGTGTTCGTAGCGCGCCAGCACACGCAGGCGCTGCAGCAGCGCATCGAGTGCCTGCAGCGCGCTGCCTTCCAGTTCCGGCCATGGCGCCACGCCGGCAATCGGTGCCTCGCTGCCGCTGGCATGACCCAGCAAGAGGCGATCGAGTGCGAACTGCCAGGTGTAGGCCGCATCCTTCGGCGCGCCGTGGCGGGCGCGGTGTGCGGCATCGAGCGCCCAGCACGCACCGGCCTGCTTCAGCCAGTCCTGCAGGCGTCCGAAGTCGTCCGCATCCAGCCCGGCAGCGTGCGCCAGGGCGGGGCTGGCGAGCAGGTCGAGCAGTTCTTCCCGGCCGAAGCGCGACACCGGCAAGGCCAGCAGCTGCAGGAAGGCCGCTGCCAGCGGCGACGCGGCCAACAGGCTGGCATCGGCCTTGGCATAGGGAATGGCGTCGTCGCGCCCGGCGGCGCCGAAGACCGCATCGAGGTAGGGCAGGTAGGGCTCGATGTCCGGGGCCAGCACCGCGATCTCGCGCGGCTGCAAGGGCGGATCGAAGCGCGGATCGTCGAGCAGGGCGCGCAGGCGGTCGTGCAGTACCTGCAGCTCGCGCAGGCGCGTATGGCAGGCATGGAACTGCAGGCTGGGGTCGTCGCGGTCGAGCGTGGCGCGCGTAGCCAGCAGCGGAGTTGCGCGCCGATGCAGCAGGTCCGATTGCATCCGGTGCAGCAGGCTCTCGCGCAAGGGCTCGTCCTGCGGCGAGTCCGCGCTGCGCACCAGCGGATCGGCATACGCGCCGATGTCGCCCGAAGGATGTACCACCTCATAGCCGGCGAGCAGGGACAGGAAATCCCGGCCCGCGGCGCCGAAGTCGCGCAAGAGCGGGTTGTCCTGGCTCGCCTCGACCGATGGATCGAGGTCGGCGCGCAGGCGCCCGCGTCGCGAACCGGGATCGCCCCAGTATTCCTGGCACGGAGTCGGCAGGTAGAAGTGCAGGGTGCCGGCGCGTGCCTGGCTGGCCATGACACGCAACACATCGGGCGACACGTTGATCGTGCCGAAGGCGAACAGGCGCGTGGGCAGTCCGAGCGGCACCGCATCACCCTCGTCGAAGCGCGTCAGGTACTCCTGGAGGCGGCGCGCCCGGTGCCGACGTCCGCCCGCGACCCTGCGCCACAGGACGGCCTGCAGATCGTGCGGATCGGCCCCGGCTTCCCAGCGCAGCAGCCAGTCGCGACGCCAGGCCTGGTACTTCTCGAACACGCCGGCCAGTTCCACCGCCAGCGTCCAGGCCTTGAGCGGGTCGCCATCGCCCAGGTAGGTTGCCAGCGAGGCCAGCGCGGGTTGCGCCAGCAGCGGCGCGTCGTTGAGGCTTGCGTACAGCCGCCACGCCAGGGTGGCGGCATCGAGATCGTCGTGGTCCGGGCCGAGGTTGGAGCGCAGCGCACGCGTCACGAATTCGCCCGGGGTGAGGAATTCGAGATTGGCGGCGATGCCGTGGCGCTGCGCCAGGGTCGCCTGCAGCCAGCGCCGCATCGCCGCCTGCGGAATCAGGATGGTGTCGGGCGCGAGCAAGGGTTGCGCGGGAGCCGGCTGGCGCAGTTCCTCGGCCAGCAATCCCGCCAGCACTTCGAGCGCGTTGCCGTGATAGAGGCGGAAATCGGTAGGCACAGGCATGGGCGCATGATGCCAAAGCGCGTCGCAGGGATTGCGACCGGTCACGGCCCGGCAGCGCGCAACCGGCTACAATGCGCGCCTTCCCGCGGCCACGCCGCCTGTTCCAATCCGGCGATTCCCCATGCTCGAAACCGTACTTTCCGCCCTGCGCGGCGGCGACACCGTGGCCGCGGTGCAGGCCGCCACCACCTGGGTGACGAACGAACCGACCAATGCCGAGGCCCACCACCTGCTCGGCCTGGCCTTGCAGCAGGGCGGTGAACTGCGTCATGCCGACCTCGCCTTCGCGCGTGCGCTCGAGCTGGCGCCGGAGCGTTCCGCCTTGCACCTGGGTCGCGCCCGCCTGGCGGTGCAGGCCGGTGCGTTCGACCACGCCCGCGCCGGGTTCGTTGAAGCCCTCAAGCACGACCCGAACCAGCTCATGGCCTACCTGGGCCTGGCCGAGCTGGCGGTCGCGGCGCGACAACTGGAGCAGGCCGAACAGCACCTGCGTTTCGCCGAGCGCATCGCGCCCGAACATCCGCACCTCGACGCGCTGTGGGCGCAGGTGCAACTGGCGCGCGGCGAAGGCGCGGCGGCGTTGCGGCGCATGCAGTTCGCGAGCGAGCGCGTGCCGGGCGATGCCGTCGTGCTCGGCGTGCTGGGCCTGTGCTATCTCAACCAGCGGCACTTTGCCTTTGCCGAACAGGCCTTGGGGCGCGCGCTGGAGGCGCAACCGCGGCAGCGCACGCTGCGCTTCGCCCTGATCGATGCGCTGTTGAACCAGGGCCGACACGACGAGGGTGCACGCCACGCCGCGATCCTGATCGAGCAGGTACCGGACGACGTGCGCGCCCTGACCCTGGCCGGGCAGATCGCGGCCGATCGCGGGGATTCCGAGACCGCGCTGCGGCACCTGCGCGACTCACTGCGGCGCGCACCGGCCCAGCCGCATGCGCTCGATCCCTTGCTCGCCACCCTTGTCGCGCGTGGCGAAATCGAAGCGGCGAACGCCTTCCTCGACGAGACTCTGGAGCAGCACCCGCAGCTCGACTTTGCCTGGAGTGCCCTGGTTGCGCTGCAGGGCGAGGACGCGGCGCGCGGCGCGGCAGCCGCGCTGCGCTGGGTCGCGGCGCGTCCCGATCATGCCGCGGCGCATGAAGTTGCGGCGCAACTGGTCGAGGCCCGGGGTGATGCATCGCAGGCCGAAACCCTGGCGCAGCGCGCGCTGCATCTGCAGCCGCACAGCGTGGGAGCGAACCTGGTGCTGGTGCGGCAGGAGATCGCGGCCGGCCACGCCGATGCCGCGTGCGAACGCCTCGCGCGCCTGCGCGCCGAACAGGATGACGCCGCGATGCAGATGCTGCTCGCCGGCTGGCATGCCACGGCTTGCGAAGCCGCGGGACGCCCGGACGAAGCGGCGCGGCATTGGGCCGTGGCCAACCCGGAGTTCGATGCGTCCGCGCCGCCGGCAGTGTCGTAGCGCCGCGCTTGCGGGGCGCGCCCGACTCAGCCCGCGCCCGGCAGCAACAGCAACAGCGCCAGGCCCAGCACCACGCGATACAGCGCGAACCCGGTGAAGCGATGGGTCTGGATGTA
>JAKJFB010000037.1:6457-13095 GCA_022705125.1 Pseudomonadota bacterium | reverse complement strand
CTCTACGTGGGCCTGGTGGTATGGGTCTGCATCATCGGGTGGTCGATCCACTGGATGGCGACCAGCTACGGCGCGCAATCGACGCTGATGCGCGGCATCACCGTGGCCGGTTTCACCGCCGTGCCGATGCTGATCGCCGGAGTGGTCGGCTTCAACCCCGTGCCGGCCATCGTGATGGTGGTCGGCCTCGGCTCGGTGGCGTGGAGCCTGTACCTGCTCTACATCGGCATTCCCGCGGTGATGAAGGTGCCGCAGGACCGCGGCTTCCTGTTCGCGAGCGCCGTGGTGGCGGTCTGCCTGGTGATCCTGATCGCGATGATGGGTGCCGGCGTGATCCTGTGGGACATGTTCCAGCCGGAATTCTCCAACTGACGGCCCGCAACGGACCCGGGTGCCCGCGAGACGCTCAGGCCTGGAGCGCAGCCTCGACGTCCAGCCCGCTCTCGCGCATCCGCGCCAGCTTGTAGCGCAGGGTGCGCGGGCTGATCCCCAGACGCTCGGCCGCCGTCGCCTTGCTGCCGCGCGTGTCCTTCAGCATGTTCACGATGAGCTCGAACTCGCGCAGGCGCAGGTCGCCGTTCAGCCCGCTGGCCTGGTCATCGGCATCCTCCGGCGGTGCGTACTGCGCCGCCGGAGCGGGCTCGCCGAGGCTCGCCGATGACGCCACCGGCTCGAGGCGCAGGTGTGCCGCCGACACCACGACGCCGTCCTGCAGGATCAGCGCCCGCTGCATCGCATTGTCCAGTTCGCGCACGTTGCCGGGCCACGGATGCGCGAGCATGGCGCGCACCGCGCCCGCGTCGAACTGCACCGGCACGTGGTGCATCTTCACCGCGTGCCGGCTCACCAGCCGTTGGGCGAGCGGCAGGATGTCCTCGCCGCGCTCGCGCAGCGGCGGCAGGTGGATCGGGAAGGCGCTGATGCGGTAGTAGAGATCCTCGCGAAAGCGCCCCGTGGCAACCGCGGCGCGCAGTTCGCGGTTCGTGGTGGCGATGACCCTGACGTCCACCGCCAGCGGCCGGCGTCCACCCAGGCGCTCCACCTCGCGCTCCTGCAGCACGCGCAGCAGCTTGGCCTGCAGCGAGGCATCCATCTCGGAAATCTCGTCGAGCAGCAGCGTGCCACCGTCGGCCTGCTCGAACTTGCCCGGCATGGCGGTGTAGGCGCCGGTGAAAGCGCCCTTCTCGTGGCCGAACAGCATCGCCTCCAGCATGTTTTCGGGAATCGCGGCGCAGTTGATCGCCACGAAGGCGTGTTCGCTACGGCCCGAATGGCGATGGATGTAGCGCGCCAGCACTTCCTTGCCGGTGCCGCTCTCGCCGCACAGCAGCACCGTGGAGTCGGTCGCGGCGACCCGGCGCGCGAGTTGCAGCAACTCGACCGATTCGCGCGCCACCGCCACCGGATCCTCGTCGCCTGCGGCCGCCCCGGCGCCCAGGCGCGCGATCACCTCGAGCAGCTGCGCCGGCTGGAACGGTTTCACCAGGTAGTCGGAGGCCCCGTCGCGCATCGCCTGCACCGAGCGCTCGATGCTGCCGAAGGCCGTGATCAGCACCACCGGCACCTGCGGATGCAGCGCGCGGATGCGTCGCAGCAGTTCGTGGCCGTCCATGCCGCTCATGTTGACATCGGAGACCACGACATCGACCGCATTCTGCGCGAGCAGCGCGAGCGCCTCGGGCGCGCCGGGTGCCGCCATGACGCGACAGCCCGCCAGCTCCAGGGTGTCGGCGAGCGCCTCGCGCAGCTCCGCATCGTCCTCGACGATCAGCGCGCGCGTGCCGCGCACGCCGTGCTCACGCACGAGCGCGACCTGCGGCATCGACGCCGCGCTCGTGCAGCGGCAGCAACACGCTGGCACAGGTACCCTGCCCCGGCACCGAGCGGATCTCGAGCTCCCCGCCGTGCGCGCGCGCCACCGCCCGCACCACCGCGAGCCCGAGGCCCGTGCCCTGGGGTTTGGTGGTGAAGAACCCGTCCCCGAGCTGCGCCTGCACTTCGGGGCTCATCCCGGGTCCGTTATCGCACACGCTGATGCACACGCGGCCCTCGCGCAGTGCCGCCTGCACCGCGATCAGTGCGCCCTGCCCCGCAGCCTGCAACGCATTGGTCACCAGGTTCAGCAAGGCCCCCGAGAGCACTTCCCGGTTGCACAGCAGCTGCAACGTGCGATCACAATCGATGCGCTGCTCGCAGCGCGCCTGCGCACTGGCCAGCGGCGCTTCCATGGCAGCGGCAATATCCTCGAACAGCTCCCCGAGGCTGCTCACGTTCTCCAGCGCCACATCGCCGCGCACGAAGATGAGCATGTCCCGCACCTGGCGCTCGAGGTGGGTCAGGCGCGAGAGGATCTTCGCCGAGAACTTGCGGGTCTGCTCCGGCGTCAGTTGCGCGTCGCGCAGATTCGAGGCGTAGAGCATCGCGGCGGCCAGCGGGGTGCGCAGCTGGTGCGCCAGCGCCGCCATCATGCGCCCCATCGCGTTGAGGCGCTGGTGGCGGCTCAGGCGGTCCTGCAACTCGCGCGTCTCGGTCTGGTCGGTGAGCAGCACGACCTGCCCCTTGTCGCGCTCGAGCGAGCGCGTGGCCACGCTGACGCGGCGTCCGCTGGCGAGCGATATCTCGTGCCCGTCGTCGTGACGCGGCGCGAAGCAGCGCCGGATCACCTCGACCCAGCGCTCCCCGAGCACGCCGCCCTGCAGCATCTCGCGCGCGGCGGGGTTGCAGTCGCAGACGATGCCGTGGCGGTCGAGCACGACCACGCCGCCGGGCAGCAGGTCGAGCAGGCTGCGCAGGCGCTCCGAGACGCGTTCCTTGCCTTCCAGTTCACGCAGCCGCGCGCGATCGACCTGCTCGAGCTCCGAGGAGAGTTCCTCGACGCGGCGCTCGAGCAGGCGGTAGGAGTCGCTGAGCTCCGCGGAAACCTGGTTGAAGAGGGCGAAGGCCGCTTGGATTTCGGCGCTGTCGCGGACCGACCCGGGGACGATATCGCGCGCCTGCGCGAGCGATGCGCTCATCGAGCCGCACCCGCGCGGACCCTGCCCGGAACCCGACGCAACTGCTCAGGCATCTGACCACCACCCGGAAAATTGACATTCCGGCAAGGTCTAGCAATTCACATGCCCGATTTATTTTGTCGCTTTGTTTCATATAGTTGGAACAGGTTCCCGGAGATCAACGCAAATGCGTCAAGCTTCCGCCGCTGCGGCCGCGGGGTTCAGCAGGTCGTACTTGCGCATCTTCTCGACCAGGGTGGTGCGCCGCAGGCGCAGCCGGTCGGCGGCCCGCGCGACCACGCCGCTGCAATCGTCCAGCGCCTGCTCGATCAGGCTCTTCTCGAGCTCCTGGATGTATTCCTTGAGGTCCAGCCCGTTGACGGGCAGCAATCCCGACGCGTTCGCGGACGCGGGCGCCGCGGTCTCGAGCGGCTCGGGGGCTGCGGGCAGTATCACGTCGTCTTCCTCGTGCGCCTCGAGATGGCGGAATTTCGGCGGCAGGTCGCGCGCCCCGACCACCGCGTCGGGATGCATGATCGCCATGCGCTCGACCAGGTTGGCGAGTTCGCGCACATTGCCCGCCCACGGGTGGCGCTGCAGGGAGGCCAGCGCCGCGGCACTGAAACGCACGCTGCCGCGCTGTTCGCGCTCCAGCCGCGCGGTGAGCTCGTTGACCAGCAGGGGCAGGTCCTCGGTGCGCTCGCGCAACGGCGGCATCTCGATCGGAAACACGTTGATTCGGTAGTAGAGATCCTCGCGGAAACTGCCCTTGGCGATCATTTCCTCCAGGTTCTTGTGGGTCGCGCAAACGATGCGCACGTCCGCTTCCAGCGTCTGGCTGCCGCCGACGCGCTCGAAGCGGCGCTCCTGCAGCACGCGCAGCAGCTTCACCTGCATCGCGAGCGGCATGTCCCCGATCTCGTCGAGGAACAGCGTGCCGCCCTGCGCCAGTTCGAAACGGCCCGCGCGGCTGCTGACGGCACCGGTAAATGATCCCTTCTCATGCCCGAAGAGCTCGCTTTCGAGCAGTTCTCCCGGGATCGCACCGCAGTTGAGCGGCACGAAGGGACCGCTGCGGCGGCGGCTGTGGGCATGCAGGCTGCGCGCCACCACCTCCTTGCCGGTACCGGATTCGCCGAGCACCAGCACCGTGGCATCGGTATCGGCGACCTGGCTCATCATGCGGCGCACGGCGCGCAAGCCTGCGCTGGCACCCACCAGCTCGCGGAACAGCTTCAGCTCGCCATTGCCGCGACCGCGCCCCAGCGCGTACTGCTCGCGGTAGACGCGCGCGCGGTGCAGCGCATCGACCAGACGGGGGTAGGCGAAGGGCCAACCCAGCGTGCCGATCAGCATCGCTTCGTGACGCCCCGGCGCCACGCCATCTGCGGGCGCCGCGGTGATCACCACCGGCACGCCGGGATCCAGTGCGGCCAGCGCCTCCAGCGTCGCCTCGAGATCGAAGCCCTCGCCGTCGGCGGCCAGCAACACCACCTGCGGCGGCTCCTCGTGCGCCGCGGGCAGCGCCGCCAGTGCGCTGTGCGATTCGTCGAGGAAGCCGAGAATGGCGGAGGCGGTCGCACGGCGCGCGGCGTCGTGATCCAGCAGCAGGATGTGGGTACGGTTCGACATGCGCTCGTCTGATCCCTGGCGAGCGCCGGATGGCGCTGCTCACGGATCGATTATAGATGGCGAATACCGCAAACCGACAGATTTACGGGCACGAACCCCGGACATTCTGTCAAAAAGATGACACCGCGCCCGTCAAGACGTCGCAGCCTGCCCGCGAATGCCCTCCCAGCCACTGCGGATGGTGCCCAGCAATGCCCCCACCTCGTCGAGCGGCTCGACGCTCTGCCCGCGGTGCACGTCCATGAGGCGCAGCGTCATGTAGTCGTAGAGCCGATCCAGGTTGGCGGCGATCTCGCCGCCGGCCTCCTTGTCGAGGCAGCCCTGCAACCCGCTGATGATCCCGAGCGCCTTGCCCAGGGCAACGCCGACGGCCTCGGCATCACCGCAGGCCAGCGCACCCTTGGCCTGCGCGATGCGGTCGATGGCCCCATCGAGCAGCAGCTGGATCCACCACGCCGGTCTGTGCATTGATCTTCTGATACTGCGCCAGGGCGCTCTTGCTGTACACGTACTGATACCTCGTCGCCTGTCCGGGCGGACATCCGGCTGTCTGAACTGCGCAGAAGTGCCCGCAGCCAACCCGGCCGATGCCTGTCGACCGGGCGCCGCACGCCTCGAGCGGCAATGATGACACGCGCACGACCCGCTCCGGCCGGAGAAGGCGAAAAATTTTCTTAAAGTTCCTGCAACCCGCGCCGATACCGGAAGCGAGGCCGTTGTCGCGGCCATCGAGTGAAACGGAACTCAACCAGCACAGCCCCTGCCGGGGCAGCCTTCGGAGACGCACCATGCCGCAGATCATCAACACGAACATCCCGTCGCTGAACGCGCAGCGCAACCTCGACAAGAGCGGGCAGTCGCTGGCGACCTCGCTGCAACGGCTGTCCTCGGGCCTGCGCATCAACAGCGCCAGGGACGATGCCGCGGGGCTGGCCATCAGCAACCGCTTCACCTCCCAGATCCGCGGCCTGAACCAGGCCGTGCGCAACGCCAACGACGGCATCTCGCTGTCGCAGACCGCCGAGGGCGCGCTGGCCGAGACCGGCGAACTGCTGCAGCGCATGCGCGAACTGTCGATCCAGTCGGCCAACGGCAGCCAGTCCGGCACCGAGCGCGCCGCGCTGCAGGCCGAGGTCTCGCAGCTGCAGCAGGAGATCAACCGCATCGCCGAGACCACCACCTTCGGCGGTCGCAAGCTGCTCGACGGCACCTTCGGCACCGAGGCCTTCCAGGTCGGCTCCAACGCCAACGAGACCATCTCGATCAGCATCGCCAACTCGCGCGCCACCAGCATCGGCGCCAACACCATCGCCAGCAGCGGCGACATCAATGCGGCCGTTGCAGCCAACGGGACCGTGCAACCGAACAACATCGACGCACAGAGCCTGACGCTCGCGGGCAACCTCGGCAGCAGCACGATCTCGATCGCCGCCGGCGCCACCGGCGACCAGATCGCCAGCCAGGTCGAGGCGGTCAGCGCCAACACCGGCGTGAGCCTGACGGCGCGCACCACCGCGACCTTTGCCGTCGGCGCGACCGGCACGCTGTCTTTCAACATCGGCTCGGTCTCGGGCAGCACGAGCTACAGCGCCAGCGTCAGCGTGCTGGTCACGGATGTCTCGGACCTGTCATCGCTGGCCGACGCGATCAACGCCAGCTCCGCCGCCAGCGGCGTCACGGCGACCGCCAACGGCGCCACCCTGAGCCTCGTCAACGAGGAAGGCCGCGACATCTTCGTCGGCGACTTCGCCAACAGCACCGTCGGCAACCAGACTGCCACGCTGACGGGTGCATCGGGCGCGGCGGTCACCCTGACCGAGGGCTCGACCGACTCCAGCACGGTAGGCGCAACCCTGAGCTTCACCAGCTACCAGGCCTTCTCGGCGACCACCACCAGCGCCACCGGCGGCATCTTCACCGCCCTCACCAACTCCAGCGCGCTCAGCAGCGTGGCCAGCATCGACATCGGCACCCAGCAGGGCGCGCAGGATGCGCTGGCGGTCGTGGACGCAG
>JAKJFB010000037.1:0-6426 GCA_022705125.1 Pseudomonadota bacterium | reverse complement strand
ATCGACGCCACGCGCGGCGATCTCGGCGCCGTGCAGAACCGCCTGCTCAGCACGATCTCGAACCTGCAGAACGTCACCGAGAACGTGACCGCCGCGCGCAGCCGCATCCAGGACGCGGATTTCGCCGCCGAAACGGCGAACCTGACCCGCGCCTCGATACTGCAGCAGGCCGGCATCTCGGTACTGGCACAGGCCAACGCGTTGCCGCAGCAGACGCTGGCATTGCTGCAGTAGCGCACTGATCACTCCGGCGTGTTGCCCCGCGAACCGGCCTGGGGTGTAATGACCGGCAGTTCGCCGCCGGGTCCGGACGCGGCGCGGCGGGCGATCCACAGGAGAAACGGCAGGCATGGCCAGTATCGGATCATTGGGCGTGGGTTCGGGACTCGATCTCGAGACCCTGGTCACGAAATTGATCAGCGCCGAAGGCACGCCACGCAGCAACAGTCTCGCCAGCAAGGAAGCCAGCATCCAGGCCGATATCTCGGCCTTCGGCTCGCTGAAGAGCGCGCTCGACAAGTTCCGCTCCAGCGTGGCCACGCTCGGTGACGCAAATGCCCTTCAGGCCCGCACGGTAACGACGGGCAACAGCCGGTATTTCAGCGCCACCGCGGGCGAGCGCGCGGTTTCCGGGCAATACGCGGTGCAGGTGCTGAACACGGCGCGCGCCCAGAAGCTGGTGAGCACTGCCGACTTCGCGAGCGCGAGCGATACCGTGGGCGCAGGATCGCTGACGATCTCCGTCGGCAGCGCGTCCTTCCAGGTCACGACCACGGCCAGCACCACCATCGCCGAGCTGAAGACCCTGATCAACGACGCTGCCGACAATGCCGGCCTCAGCGCCTCGCTGCTAGTGGTGGCGCGCGATCCGCAAAACGCCGCTGCCGGCACGGTGGCGCGCCTGGCGCTGGCCGCCGATGAAACCGGCAGCGCCAACACCATCGGGATCAGCGTCAGCGACGCCGACGCGAACAACACCGACGCGCTGGGGCTCTCGCGCTTCTATTTTTCCTCCGCCGACATCGCCAACAGCCAGCTCGGCGAGCAGCAGGCGGCGCTCGACGCGCGCATCGCCGTTGACGGGCAGACGGCGTTCAGCAACAGCAACGTGTTCAGCGACGTGATCGACGGCGTGACGATCACGGCGCTGAAGGATCCTGCGGATCCGCTGAATCCGGATGTCGAAACCCTCGGCATCGCCCTCGACAACAACGGTGTTGCTGCCCGCATCAGCGCCTTCGTCACGGCGTATAACGAGGTGGTCAGCGCGATCAGGGACGTTTCCGCCTACAACGCCGAGGCGGGAACCGCGGGCGCGCTCAACGGGGATGCCACGGTACGCGGCATCTCCTCACGGCTGCGCACGATCATCGGCGCCGCGGGCATTGGTGACGGGACGCCGCGATCGCTGGCCGAGCTGGGCATCCAGACCCAGCGCAATGGAACGCTGAAGCTCGACACCGCGAAGCTCGATGCCGCGCTGAAGGATGATTTTGCCGGCGTCGGCACGCTGTTCACCGCGCCAGACGGCGTTGCGACGCGACTCGAGTCCATGCTCGATGGTTTGCTCGAGCGTGGCGGCACACTGGCCACGCGCACCGATGGGCTGGACCGGCAACTCAAGGCGATAGGCACCGAGCGCGACAAGCTGGAGATCCGCCTCGAGAAGCTCGAAGCCCAGTATCGCGCGCGTTTTTCCGCCCTCGATTCACTGGTCGCGGGGTTGCAGAGCAGCGGCGACTACCTGCTCCAGCAGTTGCAGAACACCGCGAGCATCATCGGCCGCAACCCGGGCGGCGGTAACTGATGCAACCCGATGCGACCGGCGTGCGCGCGGCGCTGCCGGCGCGCCTGCGCGATGCCTGGGACCGCATCGCCACGATCGATGCCGCGCTGGCCGCGGCGCTGGCGGGCGAAACGCCGGCCGATGTGGCGCAACTCGGCGCGCAGCGCACCCGTTGCATCGAAGAGTTCTTCGATGCCTTCCCGCTCGAGGCGCAAACCGCCGGGCTGCGCACCGAGGCGCTGCGACACCTGCTCGCGATGAACAATGCGCTCGCCGCGGCGGCGCAACGGGAACTCGCCACCGCGAGCGAGGTGGCCACCGCGGCGCGTCATCAGCGCAAGGCGATATCCGTCTACCACGAGGTCCAGCCGAAAGCGTAGGTCCGCATTCATGCGGACGATTGTCCGGCTGAAGCCGGACCTGCGCCGGCGTGCGGATGGCCCGGACTCAGCGCAGGAAATTGAACAGCGACAGGTTCGCTATCTTCGCCAGGCTCTGCTGCGCGGCCTCCAGCACGAAGCTCTGGAACGAGAGCCGGCTCGCGGCTTCATCGAAATCGAGGTCCACCAGGTCCGACAGCGCCTCGTCGTTGATCAGGTCGAGCGCGCTCTGCACGGCGCGCGCATCGTCCAGCAGGTTCAGCCGCGGCCCGAGCGAGGCGCGACTCGCCGTGACCGACTGCTCCGAGCGGTCGATCCCGTTCAGGGCCTCGGCGACCACTCGCTGGCGCTCGATCGCGCCCGCCTCGGTGTCGGGAATGTTGCGCAGACCGTCGGCCAGGCGACTCACCGTGAGCAGCAGCGACTGCGTCGCGCTTGCCTCCAGCACGAACTCGTCGCCCGGCGCCGGCGAGCCCGTGATGCGCACCTCGGCACCAGCGACAGTGATGGTCAACGGCGCGCCATCGACATAGGGCTGCGGTGGCAGCACGACGCTGGCCGCCCCCGTCGCGCGATCGATACGATCGACCTGGTAGGTGCCCGGCGCAACGCCGAAGCGCACCACCAGGTCGTCGGGATAGACGGCATCGTAGGCGGCCTGGTCCACGATGCGCCCGATGGAGATGTCGCCGGTGCCGCTGTTGAGCGCCGCGTTGCGCGTGACAAAGGTACTCGCCGCGGCCGGGATATCGACGAACAGCTCGCGCCCGCTGTTGCGCGACTGCACCTGGAGCCCGGCGCCGATCGCCACGCTGCGCTCGCCATCGTCGCCGGCATAGTCGATGCGTCCCGCGGCGCTCTGCACGAAGGGCTGCGTGTCGCCGCTGAAACCTGCGAAGAGATAATCGCCGTAGGCGCTGCGCGTATTGAAAATGGACAGCAACTGCTGCCCGGCCTGCTCGATGCCGGCCACGAGCGTGGCGCGTTCGTTCGCCGACAGCGTGGCATTCCCCGCCTGAAGCGCGAACTCGCGCACCTGCAGCATCACGTTTTCCACGGCCTCGAGCTGCGCATCCTGCTGCTGCAGGTCGCTTTCGGCGAGATCGGCATTGCGCTGGTACTGCGCGCTGCGGGCCTGCTCCTGGCGAATCCCCAGCGCCAGCGCCGCGGCCGCCGGGTCGTCGGCCGGCGTCAGCACGCGCTTGCCCGAGGAGATCTGCTCCTGGGCGCGCGCGACCTCGGCCTGCGCGTTCGTGATGTGACGCACGCCCGTGTTGAATATATGCATCGACGAGATACGCATTGGTCCTCTCTCAACCGAGCGCGTCGAACAGAGCGTCCAGCACCGCGCGCGCCGCGCTGATTACCTGTGCCGAGGCATTGTACGCCTGCTCGAAGCGGATCAGGTTGGCGGCCTCCTCGTCCAGGTTCACGCCCGACAGGCTCTCGCGCCGCTCGCGCGTCTGGTCCAGCACCGCAAGGCTCGACTGCATGTCGATGCGCGAGCGCTGCGTGAGGCTCCCGGTCGCGGCCACCAGGTCGCGGTAGGCGCCCTGGTAGCTGGCGCTGCCGTTGCCCATCGTGTCGGCCGACTGGAGCGCCGCCATCAGCAGCGCGTTGCGGTTGTCCGATGTCCCGCCGCCGTTGTAGTCGATGCGAAAGGCATCGCCCGCCGCCGGCTCGCCCGCGAGCGCGACCTGGAAGCCGAAGTAATCGGGATCCGTGCTGTCGCGGCTGAACAGGGTGTTCGCCGTCCCGGGAATGAAGCCGAGGCCGGCGACCAGCACCGCCGAGGTGTTCGCATCGAGCACGTCAAACTGCGTCGCGCTGCTGAAGCGGATCAGCAACGGCGGGGAGAGCTGTCCCGGCGTGGCGAAGATCGCGGTGCCGGTGTCGAATGTCTCGCCCGGCGCAATGGAGCCGGTGCCCAGGTTGCCGGTCAGCGCGGCTGCACGCACGGGAGCGGCGAGCGCCAGGTCCTCGGCGCGCGACATCACCGTGCGGACGAACTGCGCGCCACGCCGGGTCGGCTCGATGAGAAAGCTGTCGCCGGCGACGAAGTTGCCCGGGGGCACCTCGCTCAGGTTCAGGTCCAGCGTGAAGCCGTCGACCGTCACCAGCGTGTCGCCGAGGCTGGCGCCGCTCGCCACCAGCGTGGCGTCCTGCAACCGCACCAGCCGCCACGATGCCCCGTCGCTGCCGATGTCGAGCCGGTAATCGCTGGTGGTGAGCTTCGCGGTATCCTCGATGAACACGCGCACGCCGCCGGTGGAGGCCGGATCGTTGTCGCTCGCCGGTCGCGCGCGCAGCACCGCGGCGATCTGCTCGTTGACGTCGCTGAACACCAGCCCGCCCAGGTCGCCGTCGAGGTCGACGCCCAACCGGTTCTGCGCGTTGATGTCGTCCGTGAGCGCCAGCGCGACGCGGCCCAGCGCGTTGAACGCCGGGTACAGCAGCTCGTCGCGAAATGCCAGCAGCCCGCCGACCTGGCCTTCCGTCGCCGCGTAGCTGACCACCGAGGTTGCGCCGTTGAGCTCGAGGGCGAGTTGCAGCTTGCCGGGATCGAAGCGGTCCGGCACCGCGACGGCCGCGCTCGCCTGCGTGCCCGTCACCAGCGCATGACCCTTGCCGAGATAGAGGTTGATCGCGCTGCCGTCTGCCACCGCCTGCACATCGACGAGGCCGGCGAGCCGCTCGATCAGCCGGTCGCGCTGGTCCAGGAGGTCGTTGGGCTGGTGCCCGCCGGCGCCGCTGCTGCCGACGCGCATGGCAATCTGCCGGTTCAACTCGGCCACGCCGCTCGCGAGCGCGGTGATTTCCTTCGCCAGCGCCGTGAGCTGCGTGTTGAGTCCGTCGTTCATGTCCTCCAGCTGCGCATAGAGCGACTGGAAGCGCTGCGTCAGCGTCGTTGCCGAGTCCAGCACCACGGTGCGCACGGCCGTCGACTGCGGATCGCTGGCGGCATCCTGCAGCACGCCGAAGAAGGCATCGATGCGGTCCGATATGCCGATCGACGAATCCGCGAACAGCGCGTCGACCTGCTCGTTCCAGCCGTTCAGCGCCTCGGCGCGGAAATAGAGCGAGGTGTCCGTGCGTAGCTGGCTGGTCACGAACTGGTCGACGATGCGCGAGACCGTGGCGATATCGACACCGTTGCCGAACACGGCGCCCGAGAGGTTCTGCCCGGGCAGCGACACCAGCTCCGCGCGCTGGCGGCTGTAGCCCTCCACGCCGGCGTTGGCGATGTTGTGGCCGGTGGTGTTGAGCGAGCCCTGGTAGGCGAGCAGGCCGGTCGTGGCGATGCGCAGCAGGTCGGCCATGGCTCAGCCCGCCCCTGCTATCGCATCGTCGGCGAGCAGCTGCATCACCTTGTGCGCGTATGCGGGATCGGTGGCATAGCCGGCCTGCTGCAGCGAGCGCATGAAGCGCGCCGGATCGTCGGCGTTGGCGAGCGCCGCGGCATAGCGCGGCTGGCCCTTCAGCAGCGCGATGTAGTCGGCGAAGCTCTCGGCGAACGAACCATAGGCGCGAAAACGCGCGCGCTGCTGCTGCGGGATGCCGTTGCTGAACTCCAGCGTCGTGACGCCGACCGAGCGCCCTTCCCAGTAGCTGCCGGCCTTGATATTGAACAGGTTGTGGCTGCTGCGCCCCGCGTGGTCGCTCAGGATCGACTGGCCCCACCCGGTTTCCAGCGCCGACTGCGCGATCAGCACGCGATGATCGATGCCGAGCGCCTGGGCGGCCCGGCGCGCCTCGGGCAGCACCGCGCGCACGAAGGCTTCCTTGCCGGAAAACAGGCCGGCGGCGATTTTTTCGCGCGCCTGCTGCGCGACCGGCTCCAGGATCCGCAGCGCGCTGCTCACCACTGGCGGCAGCGCGGCGCGCGCCACGCGCGGCAGCAACGCAGGCGCCGGCGCGGCGTCGATGCGCCGCGCCTCGAGCTGTGCCTCCACCGAGGTGCCGGCGCCTGCCACGGCGCTCTCCTGCGTGCCGAACTGCTGGCGCAACTGCCGCCCGAGCATCTCGGCCAGCCCGAGCCCGCGGCCCTGCGCCAGCGAGACGCCGAGCTGCTGGTCGAGCATGTCCTGGCGGAACTGCATCTCGTTGGTGTTCATCGGGTTGTCGGCGGCGAAGATCTCGTTGGCCGAGCGCATGCCCTTGAGCAACTGCGACACGAAGAACGATTCGAACTGCCGCGCCGCGGCCTGCAGCGCGGCGCCGCGGTCCGCGCGCCCGAGCGTGGTGATCGAGTGCAGGCCT
>JAKJFB010000379.1 GCA_022705125.1 Pseudomonadota bacterium | reverse complement strand
CAACGAGTAGATCGAGAAGTCGATCAGCGCCGCGCGGTTGTCGACGGCGTTGGCCAGCGCGATGTCGCGCGCGGGACGGTAGCTGCGCAGGATCGAGAAGGTCACCTGCGACTCGCGCCCGCCCTCGACATCCAGCAGCGAGACATCGCCGCGACGCCAGATCATGAAGTCGGCGGGCTTGCCGGCGCGCGCGCTGCGCGGATCGAAGATCTTCCACTCGTCCTCGTCCCAGACTTCGATCAGGTCCACCAGCTTCTGGCGCCGACGGTCGTCCTCGAGCACCAGTCCGCGCACGATGCGGTTCGGGATGCCGGCCAGCGACAGCAGTTGCAGCGCGGTCTCGGCGATGAAGGCGGGGTCGCGGTTTTCGCCGAGCAGGAAGGCCGCGTTCTGCGACAGCGGTTCCACGGTCAGTGCGCGCAACAGCTGGGTCGCGAAGGTTTCGGTGTTGGCAGATACCGCGTGGATCTCGTCGAGCAGCGCGGAGGCCGAGGCGGCCTTGGCGCTGTCGAACTCGGGCGGCACCGGCGACGATGGCGCGATCACCTCGGCCGCCTGGTCCAGCGCCGCCGGATAGACCTGCAGGCGGTAATAGAGGAGCTGCTTGCCATCGGCCTCGCGGCGCGTCCATTGCGCGCGGCGGCTGCCGTCGGGCTGGTCGATCTCCGCGAAGCCGTAGCCCGAGGTCGTGAAGTTCTCGTTGACGATCTCGATGCCCTGTTGCGAATCGGGCAGCGCCAGCGACACCACCACCGGCGCGCCGCTCGCCTCGAACTCGACCTTGGACTCCACCGTCCACACCGCCACCTTCTCGTAGGGCAGCAGCGGGAATCCGAGCGCGAAGTGCTTGTACAGCGCCATGCTGAGCCCCAGCAGGGCGAGCAGGAACGCGACGATGTAGACCTTCAGTTTTTCTTTCATGCGAGCTCCGCCCCGGCGGATTCAGTTGGTGCGGCTATTCCGGCCTGGTGAAGCGGCGTCCCACGTCGACCACGGCCTGGTCGCGCAGGAAGTTTCTCCCGATCAGCACGGGATAGGCGGACGAGGAGCGGTCGGTGAGCGCGAATTCGGTGAACTGCGCGATGCCGGCGATCGTGACCTTCAGACTGACGATGTAGCGCTTGGAGCCGGCGGCATCCTTCGGCGCGACGGAGCGCACGACCGGGCGCGAGACTTCGACGCTCTTGCCGGTACCGGTATCGACGAGCTGGAACTTCACCCAGGTCTTGCCGTCGCGTTCGAACGCGCGCACGTCGAGCGCGTGCAGCGAGGACCCGGCAGCGCCGGTGTCGAGTCGCGCGGTGAGCTGCAGCCCCGGGGGATCGACACGTACCTGCTCGATCCCGCCCAGCACGGCCAGCGCCGTCTGCGGCGGAGGGCGTTTCGCGGGTGCGGGAGGCGGCGGCGGTGGTGGCGGCGTGCATACCACCGGCTCGGGTTCGGGTGCGGGCTTCTCGGGCTCCTGCGGTCCGGCGGGCGGCGCCGGAGGCTGCTCCGGCGGCGTGACCGTTTCCGCAGGCGGTTGCGGCAGGGGTTCAGGTGCCGGCGCGGGTGTGATCGTGGGCGATTCGGGCTTCTCGGGCGTGGTGCCGCAGCCCTGCAGCAGGAGCGCAAGGGATATGCACAGCGCGGCGACGCAACGGTTCCGGCTCATCATTCGGGGTGAAATTCCGCATGGGTTCAAGGCTGCGCAAACTATAGAGCCCGCGCGGGCGGGCGGCAATCAACGGGCTTTGTCGCGACCATGATGGCGCGGCTTTGTGACAACTTTTACCGGGAGCCACGCCTTAGCGCACGGACGCCAGCGGCTGGATGCCGGGCAGGTCGCTGAAACAGGTCTGGCGCGCGAACGCCATGAAGTCGCGCATATACGGATGCTCGCGCTGTTCCTCGCGGATGGCCGCGTACAGCGTGCTCCACAGTCCCTCGGCGCCGAGCGCTCGCGAGACCAGGAAGTCCTTGTTCTCGTACTCGCTGATGGCCCAGTTGGGCAGCGCGGCGACGCCGCGGTTGCTGGCCACCAGCTGGATGATCATCATCGTCAGCTCCGCCGTGCGCACGCTTGCCGGCTCGATGTCGGCGGGCTCCAGGAAGTGGCGGAACACGTCGAGCCGCGCACGCTCGACCGGATAACAGATGAGCACCTCGTCGGCGAGGTCGGCGGGCTCGATCACCGCCCGTGCGGCCAGGCGGTGGCGCGGGGACAGCGCGAGGCGGACCTCGTAGCGGAACAGCGGCTCGTAATGCACGCCGGGCAGTTCCAGCGGATCGGAGCTGATCACGAGATCGAGGTCGCCGCGCGCGAGCGCCTGCAGCGGCGCGAAGCTGAAGCTGCTGGAGAGGTCCAGCTCGACGTCGGGCCAGTGATGGCGGAACGTGTTGATCGTGGGCATCAGCCACTGGAAGCAGCTGTGACACTCGAGCGCGAGGAACAGCCGCCCGGTCTCGCCGCCCGCGAGCCGGTCCAGGTCGATCTCGGCGGCACGGATCTGTGGCAGGATCTCGTCGGCCAGCGCGAGCAGGCGCTGCCCGGCGCTGGTGAAGCGCACCGGGCGGGTCTTGCGCATGAACAGCGAGCACTGCAGCCGGTCTTCGACATCCTTGACCTGGTGCGAGAGCGCCGACTGGGTCAGGCAGAGGCGGTCGGCGGCCTCGACCAGGCTGCCGGTGTCGCGCAGGGCGACCAGCGTGCGAAGATGGCGCAGTTCGATCTTGGCCATGGCGAATGGGTCCGTCGGGTTCGCCGCCGAGGCGACGCGATGAATGAAATGCATGTCGGAACAGCATCGAATGAAAAATACTATTGATGCATGCGCCGGGGATCAAGCCCGGACCGGGAGGACGGGTACCCCATGGACGTGCTGATCGCGCTGGACCAGGGCACCACGAGCTCGCGCTGCCTGGCCTTCGATGCCGGCGGCAACGTGGTCGCGCTCGCCCAGCGCGAGTTCGCGCAGCACTTCCCGCAGGACGGTTGGGTCGAGCACGAGCCGGAGGATATCTGGCAGAGCACGCTGGAGAGCTTCGATGCCGTGGTGCGCGAGCTCCACGCCGCCGGGCACGCCATCGCGGGCATCGGGATCAGCAACCAGCGCGAGACCACGCTGCTGTGGGACCGGCGCACCGGTACGGCGGTCTACCCGGCCATCGTGTGGCAGGACCGGCGCACCGCGGATGCCTGCGCGCGGCTGCAGCAGCAGGAAGGTCTTGGCGAGCGCGTCGCGGCGCGCACCGGGCTGTTGCTGGATCCCTACTTCTCGGCCACCAAGCTGGCGTGGATCCTCGACAACGTCGAGGGAGCCC
>JAKJFB010000378.1:2973-3308 GCA_022705125.1 Pseudomonadota bacterium | reverse complement strand
GCTGCAGTTCGCGTTCCAGTTCCTGGCGCGTCGGAGCGCGCCGCGGGCGCCAGGGCGAGGGCTTGCCGGGAACGAAGTCGGGCGAGGTCGAGGAGAGAATGGTTGCGGCGTCCATGCCCGACATGCCGTCGATCATGCAGTGGTGCAGTTTCGAGATCAGCGCGAAGCGCTCGCCTTCCAGGCCCTCGACGACCCACGTCTCCCACAGCGGTCGCGAACGATCGAGCGGCTGCGAGGCGATGCGCCCGGCGAGCGTCTTGAGTTGCGCGTCGCTGCCCGGGCGGGGAAGCGCCGTGTGCCGCATGTGGTAGTCGATGTCGAAGTGCGGGTCGTCC
>JAKJFB010000378.1:0-2963 GCA_022705125.1 Pseudomonadota bacterium | reverse complement strand
AACCCAGGTAGCTGCCCAGTTCGCGGTGCGCGCGCCACATGAGCTTCTGGCGGTAGCGCGGTATCTGCTCGATCGCGACGGCGGTCGCGTTCCTGATGGCCGCGAAGTCGATGCCGCCGCCCGGGCGGCGCAACGGGCCGGCCTCGAAAATTGCCACGCCGGCCACGCTCATGTGCCGCTCGGGCGTTTCCTGGACCAGGAACGAGTAGTCGGTGAGCCCCAGGGGTTCGAAGTGGTAGTCGTCCACGGCGCAACTCCGCATGTTGTTGTCCTGTGCAAGACCCTCCCGCACCGCGGGAGCGAAGTCAATGCGCTGGCGCCGGCGCACAACAAACTTCCGCCTCCTCAGCAGAATCTGTGGGCAGATTCCGGCTCGGGTAAGGCGCCAAGTGCATGATACAAGGCGATTTCCATCGCGTGATACGTTCGGAAGCCGAAGGATTTTCTCGCGGTCAGTTTCGCCTTGGTGTTGAAACCCTCGACGATGCCGCTGGAGAGCTGCCCTTTGGCGCGGAACCAGTTGAGCAGCAGCGGGCGATGAGCACGCAGCATGCGCGCGACCTTCTTCATCGGCTCGATCTTCGAGCGCATGGTTTCTTTGCACCACTGATCGAGGAACTGGCCGGCCCAGTGCGCGGAACTGTAGGTCCAGAAAGTCTGGAAGGCTTCCTTGAGCAGGTAGCTGCGCACGGACCTGAGGTTGTACTGCAGCAGGTCGGCGAGTCGAGCGTGCTGCTTCTCGCTCAGCCTCTCGGGGCGCTTGAGCAGCAGCCAGCGGGTCTTGGTCAGCACGGGCTCGAGCCCCTTGGCCTTGAGCGCCTTGGTTTCGCCGGCGCGCACCTCGTCGAGCGCCTTGCTGAAGTGACTCATGATGTGGAAGCGATCGAGCACATGCACCGCGGTGCTCGCCTTCTTGGCGATGACCTTGAGGTAGGGCTTCCACATGTCCGAGCAGATGTGGGTGAGCGCCGCCGAGCGCTCCTTGCCGAACCAGCGGAAGAAGCGCAGCAGCGTCTTCACCTTGCGCTTCTCGCCGATCCACAGCAGTCGCTTGCAGTGGGGATCGATCTGGTAGACGAGCGTGAGGTACTTGTGACCGCGCTGCCAGGCGATCTCGTCGATGCCGATGGCCCGCACGCCCTCCAGGTTCATGTGCTCGCGCCCCCAGGCCACGGCCATCTCAACGGAGCGGAATACGCTGTCCCAGGAGGTGTTGAACACCTCGGCCACTTCCTTCCACGACAGCCGCCTCGCCCAGCGGGCGAGGAACCAGGCGTAGGTATCCGTGAGCGCGTGCTTGCCCGTGGCCCAGGGCAGGCGCTCGACCCGCACGCCGCAGCGCCGGCAGTCCACGCGCCGCGGCGCGTAGACCAGGAACACCCGCATACCCCACAGCGGCACGAACTCGAAGCGTCGGACCGGGAGCCGATCGTAGCCGGGGCAGGCCCGCTCGCAGCCCGAGCACAGGGGCCTGCCATTGGCACGCGGTGCCACCTCGACCTCCAGCACGCCGCCCGCGCCCCAACGCACCGCGGTGTACACAAAGGATTTGAACTTCTGGACGCGATTGAGGATAGTCTTCAGTTGCATCCCTGCTCCGTTTGGGTGAGTGATACGTGGTTCGCACCTGCATCATCTCAACATCGGGACAGGGATGCTTCTGAATCGGGCGATTTCGCGCCGGACGATCGCCGGGACGTGCCGAGACTCGCTACATCGGCGAGCGGGCGAGCAGGTAGCTGTTGTGATCGCGCGCCAAGGCGAGTGAACAGCCGCCGGCCCGTGGGCAGGCGGTGGTAAACGCGCAGCGTTTTCCACGGCGTGTCCACGGGAGAGCGCCTTGGCGCTCAGGCGGGAATCGGCGAAGCCGACTGTTCACGTGGGGGCGCGGTGAACCCACGAATTCTGCGGAAGAGCCAAGTTTTTGACTCGCAAGCGGCTGGTCTATAAGTAAGCGCTGTGAGTCATGGCTGTGATGCGACAGCGTGGGATGGCACCAGCGTGTTGATGACCGGAAGGGGAATTCATGTCATCTGAAGACGACGAAACCGAAACCGAAGCCGTTGATTCGGACACCGTGGAAGCCGAGGTGGCGGCTGCGTCCTCCGCGCGCGAAGAGCCGGCCGAAACGCGCTCATCCGAGGCGAGGCGCAAGCTGCGCGAGCAGATGCAGGCCGAGATAGATGCCTTCCTGAAGTCCGGCGGGCGCATCCAGCAGCTCGAGCCGACCGTCAGCGCGCAGGCGGCCCCGTTGACGGCTACCGCGGGTAACGAGGTCGCCTGATCCGCGCAAGGCGCGCGGCTGCATCGCGCCGATTGCGCGTCGCCGATGGCGGCGCGCAGCCGTCAGGACCTCACCCTTCCTCCCGTTCCAGTCTTTCGATCAGCGCGGGGAGTTCCTCGAAATCGCGGAACTCCGCGTGCGCAGGCTCGTTGCCTTCATGCTCGCGACCCGCGCGATTGAACCACACGGCCGTCATGCCGGCCCGGCGCGCGCCCAGCACGTCGTGCTCGAGGTGATCGCCGACGTGCAGCGCACGCTCGGGCGTCACATCGGCCGCCCGCAGCGCGGCTTCGAAATGCCCGGGGGCGGGCTTGCTCGCGCCGAGCGCCTCGGCGCTGAACGCGCCGAGCACATAGTGGCGCGCGAGCCCGGCGAGCACGGTGTCGACGCCGGCAAATGGCTCGATGTCGTGCCGTCCTTCCATGAACACCGCGAATGCCCGGGCGGCGAGTCGCCGCGCCGATGCCTCGTCGTGGCCTGCCGCGAGGAGCGCGAGGCGCATGGCCTCGATGCGCAATTCGCTGATGCGGTGCTGCAGCTCGGGGCGTTCGCGATGCAGTCGCCGGCGCAGATCCATCAGCGCCGCGCGGTCGAAGCGCTCCGGCACGCGCGGGCAATGAACGCGCATCCACTGCTCGACCCGCTGCTCGGCCCGCGCGAGCACGGGCGCCACATCCCA
>JAKJFB010000377.1 GCA_022705125.1 Pseudomonadota bacterium | reverse complement strand
GTTGCAGCAGACCGGGCTTCATGCCGAACGCTCCCCGCGACACACGCCATGAGACACGATGCAGCGATCGCAGCGCGCCCCTGCCCAGGCAGAGACGCTGGCGGATGCGGCCGGATTCACAATGACCTTATGCATGATCGACGACCGGACGGTGCAGCACCTACAGGATGGGCACACCCTGCTTTTCGCCACGTTCATAGACCACGTTGGCGCGTCCGACGATGAGCGGGTCGAGGTTGCCGATGCGCTGCACATCCTTGTTGGCATAGGGCAGCTTGTGCAGGATGTAGCGCAGTGCGTTGAGGCGTGCGCGCTTCTTGCAGTCCGACTTGATCACCGTCCACGGCGCATCGGCGGTGTCGGTGTGGAAGAACATCGCCTCCTTCGCCCGTGTGTAGTCTTCCCACTTGTCGAGCGAGGCCATATCGATCGGCGACAGCTTCCACTGCTTGAGCGGGTGCACCTTGCGCTCCTTGAAGCGGCGGCGCTGCTCCTCGCGGCTGACCGAGAACCAGAACTTGATCAGGTGCACGCCCTGCCGCGCCAGCATGCGCTCGAACTCGGGGACCTGGCGCATGAACTCGGTGTACTCGTAGTCGTTGCAGAAGCCCATGACGCGCTCGACGCCGGCACGGTTGTACCAGGAGCGGTCGAGCAGCACGATCTCGCCATTGGTCGGCAGGTGCTGCACGTAGCGCTGGAAGTACCACTGGCCGCGCTCGACCTCGGTCGGCTTTTCAAGCGCGACGACGCGCGCACCCCGCGGATTGAGGTGTTCCATGAAGCGCTTGATGGTGCCGCCCTTGCCGGCCGCATCACGCCCCTCGAAGAGGATGACCACCTTCTGGCCGGTTTCCTTTACCCAGGCCTGCAGCTTGAGCAGTTCGACCTGCAACCGGTATTTCTGCCGCTCGTAGGTGCGACGCTGCATCAGGTTGCGGTAGGGGTAGCCGCCGTCGCGCCAGTCGGGATTGAGCTCGTCGTCCGGATTGATATCGGTATCCGCACGCACGCGCTGCTCGCGGATCAGCGCCTTGAGCAGTGCCGAAGCTTCGCCCAGCGGCGCGCCCGAGATGAGATCGCGCATCGCGGCGAGGCGCGCCTCCTGCGCCGCGTCCACCGCTTCTGCCACGGCGAAGTTCTCGATGCCGGGCTCGCCGGCAGTCGTCGGGCCGGTGTCCCCACGCGCGGCGACACGCGCCTTGCGCGCTGCCGGCGGCGTCCGCACGGGCTTCGCGGCGGCCGGTTTGGCAGCAGCTGGTTTGGCAGCGGCCGGCCGGGCAGAGGCCGGCTTTGCGGCAGCCTGCATCCGGGTGGCTGCCTTCGTCTTTCC
Source organism: Pseudomonadota bacterium (assembly GCA_022705125.1). Next base: position 1,977 of record JAKJFB010000377.1, on the reverse strand, counting down.
GGTAACGGCGGGTCGCTGCACTTTTACGGTTGCGGTCGTCTTCGCTCTTGCCATCGTTCTTCTCCCTTTCAGTCGATACCTGCCGGCGCGATGCTCACGCCGGCGTTCTTGAAATCCGGTTCCGCCCCGCGCGCTTGGCGGCATAGAGCGCATGGTCGGCGGCGCCGACCAGACCCTCGGCGCTCTCGCGCACGTCCGGCATCATCGTCGCGACGCCGATGCTGACCGTGACGATCGGCGCCGCCGTCGCCCGTCGGTGGGTGATGCCAAGATCGCGCACGCCCTGCGCGATGGCTTCCGCGACCCGCATGGCGCCCTCGGCATCGGTATGCGCGAGAATGACGGCGAACTCCTCGCCACCGTAGCGCGCCGCGGTATCGGTCGAGCGCTTCATCGCGGCATTGCAGACCGCTGCGATGCGGATCAGCACGTCGTCGCCGGCCTGATGCCCGTACTCGTCGTTGTAGGCCTTGAAATCATCCACATCGAGCATCAGCAGCGAGATCGGGATGCGTTCGCGCAGGCAGCGCCGCCATTCCTGCTGCAGGACGATATCGAAGCGGCGACGGTTGGCGATATGGGTGAGGCCGTCGAGCGTGGCGATCCGTTCCAGTTCGTCATTGGCCAGTTCCAGCGCCCGGGTGCGTTCGGAAACGCGCGATTCGAGACCGGAGAAGGCTTCACGCAGGCTGGCCGCCATCGCGTTGAAGCTCTGCTGGAGTTGCGCATACTCGCGGATCGCGCTGCGGCTTTCGACATCGCCGACCCACTCGCCCCCGGCAATGCGTTCGGCGCGCCGGTTGATCTCGTTGAGCGGGCGTGCCAGCCAGCCGGAGAGGAGGACCCCGAACAGTGCACCGAGCGCAGCGATACCCAGGGTCAGCCAGGCGACGAGCTTCATGTTGGCGTGAAATGTCGTCGCGAAGTCGCGCTCGGGCAGCAACACGCCAACGAGGAGATTGAGCCCGTTGCTGTCGCGATAGTGGCGGACGTCGAGCAGCACGCGCTCGCCGCCGACATCGAGGAAGCGCTGCCCGCTCGGCTGGCCGTTCGTGCGCAGCCATTCGCCCGCGACCCGGATGCGCGGATCGCCATAATCGGCGATGCCGAGGCGTACCACATTCTCGCCCTCCAGCCGGAAGACCGGCTCGGGCTGGGAGGTGGCGATCAGCTTGCCGTCGGGCTCGGCGACGAAGGCGACCCCGCTGCGTCCGATCGACTGCGCCCTCAGGTAACGACCGATCTGCACCAGGGCGACATCGCCCGTGACCACGCCGATGGCGCGCCCCTGCGCATCCGAAACCGGCAGCGAAACACCGATGCCGAGACTGTCGTAGGGCTTGTACTTGTAGACCGGGTACCAGCTGACCCGCCCCGCTTCCTGGGCGCGCGTGAACCAGACCCGGGTACGGGCATCGAAATCGGGGCCGCGGTTGATGCGGATGCCGCGCGCGTTGTCGTCGTCGACGCGGAAGGTGTCGATCGTCATCCCCTCGGTCTTCAGCGAAGTCATCACGCGGACCTCGTTGGTATCGAGCAGGCGAGTGGCACCGACATACTGGCCGTCGGCAAGCCCGATGGAAACGAAGGTCAGGTAAGGCAGATGCCGGATCTGGCCGACGAACTGGCGTTGCAGGTCATCCGGACGGGCGGGGTTGAGGCGCCCGGAGCGGAGCGCCTCGGCATTGCTCTGGGCGACATGTGTCGCCGCGGAGAAGAAGCGATCGAGGTGCGCCGCGATGCGGACGCCGACCTCTGCCGCCATCTGCCGCTGGAACTGCTCGAGCGACTCCTGCCCCGAACGGTAGCCGGCCCAACCGATGAGGGCCGCCGCAGCGAGGAAAAGCAGCAGGAAAGGCAGAACGAGAAAGCTGCGCAGTGAGAAGCGCATTGACAACAACCCCGGGCGGAATCGAACGCTTCCATCGTACCGCTAACCCGGGGCCTTGTGATAGCCGTGAAGCGCCCTATCGGCGG
>JAKJFB010000376.1 GCA_022705125.1 Pseudomonadota bacterium | reverse complement strand
CTGGTGCAGCAGCGGGCTGGTCTTCTGGATGATCAGCTCGGTGAGCTGGACGATCGCCGCGATCACGACGATGAAGGCCAGCGTGCGCAGGTAGCCGAGATCGAAGGGCTGCAGCAGGTAGTGGTCGATCAGGTAACTGGTGCCGGCGCCGACGGTGAGCACGAAGGTCGTGGCCGCGCCCATGCCGATGGCGGTCTCGAGCTTTTTCGACACGCCCATGAACGGGCACAGCCCGAGGATGCGGACGAGTACGACGTTGTTCACCAGGACGGCGCCGATGACGACGAAGATGTAGCTGGTCATGATCCGCGCGCGGAAGGGAATTGCGGGATTATCCTCCGCGCCCGAGTCCCGCATCAACCCTGATGCGGGAGCATGTATCGGCCGGGCCTCCGGGCCTCAGCGCCAATCCGGTGGCGGCGGGGCGAGGCTGGCGGTGTGGAGCTGGAAACGGCCGCTGCGACGGTCGTCGAAGAAGTGGCGCAGGCTGATCGCGATCGAACGGAAGGCGATCCGCTCCCAGGGGATCTCGTCCTCGCGCAGCAGCGCGACCTCGAGCGACTCCTCGCCGGGGCGGAAGTCGAGGTCGAGCAGGCGGGCGCGGTAGATGATGTGGACCTGGCTGATGTGCGGCACGTCGATCAGCGTGTACAGCTCGCCCACCTCGATGCGCGCGCAGGCCTCCTCCAGGGTCTCGCGGGCGGCGGCCTGGGCGGTGGTTTCCTCGTTCTCCATGAAGCCGGCCGGCAGCGTCCACATGCCGTGGCGCGGCTCGATCGCACGCCGGCACAGCAGCACGCGGTCTTCCCACTCGGCCAGCGCGCCCACCACCAACTTGGGGTTCTGGTAGTGGATGGTGCCGCACTGCTCGCAGACGTGGCGGGGAAGGGTGTCCCCGGGCGGGATGCGGAAGGCGACGGTGGCGCCGCAATTCGAGCAGTATTTCATGGTCGCGGACAATGGTTTTCGGCGATTCTAGCCTGCTTTGACCCGTCTGCCGGCAGCACGGCCTAAAGAATGACGCCAGTCGGCCGATGAAGCGGGCTCTGTGCCAGAATCGGCCGGCGACAGCGAGCGAGGGAGTGTAAAGGGATGCCGCAACCGATCGACATGAAGCGATATGCGCAGCTCAAGGCGGCGGGAGACCTGCCTTCGCCGCGCGGCGTGGCGCTCGCGATCATCCGGCTCACGCAGGCGCCCGACGTCTCGCTGGCCGAGCTCGGCCGCGTGATCAAGGGCGATCCCGCCTTCGTCGGGCGCCTGATCAAGGCGGCCAATGGCCTCATCGCGGAGAACCGGCGCGCGATCGTGTCGGTGCAGGAAGCGCTGATGGTGCTCGGCCTGCCCGCCGTGCGCACGCTGGCGCTGGGCTTCTCGCTGCTGTCGACCTACCGCAAGGGTACCTGCCAGGGCTTCGACTACCCGCGTTTCTGGTCCTCCGCGCTGCTGATGGCGATCTCGATGCAGGCGCTCACCCAGCGCGTGCGCGTGGTCGCACCCGACGAGGCGTTCAGCCTCGGCCTGCTCGCGCGCGTGGGCGAGCTCTCGCTCGCGACCCTCTATCCCGAGGCCTTCTCCCGCCTGCTCGCGGAACTCAAGCGCGATCCCGCCCTGCAGCAGGTGGTGCTCGAGGACCAGGCCTTCGCGATGAACCACCGCGAGCTCGGTGCCGCCATGCTTGCCGACTGGGGGGTGCCGGACGCGCTGGTGCAACCGGTGCGCTTCCACGAACAGCCCGAACTGGCCGGCTACGCGGAGGATTCGCGCGAGGCCGGGATCGTGCAGTGCCTCGTGCTGGCGCGCGCGGTGGCGCAGCTGTGCCTCGCGCCCGATTCCGAGCACGTGCGTCTGATGGCGCCGATGCTGCGCCTGGCGGGCCGCCTCGGCCTCGGGCGCGGCGAGTTCGTCTCGCTGTGCGAGCGCGTCGGGCGCGACTGGGCGGAGTGGGGCAAGCTGCTGCAGATCCGCACCGAGGACGCGCCCCGCTTCGCCGAGGTGGGCAGCGCGGCGGTGGATGCGGTTGGCGAGGCGCCCAAGGTGGCCGCCGAGGCCGCTGGTCCGCAGCCGATGCGTGCGTTGGTCGTGGCCGGCGCGCGCGAGGACCGCGAGCTGCTGCGCGGCGAGCTCGAAGCCGCGGGGATCGTCCCGTTCACCGCTGCGGGCGCGGACGCCGCGCTCGAGGCCGCGCTCGACGTCCAGCCGCAACTGCTGGTCGCGGACTGGTCGGAGGAGGGGGAACGGGTGGTGCGCGGCCTGCGCGACATGCGCCTCGGACGCGGCGTGTACGTGATCTGCATGCTCGGCAGCGACGACGAGGCGCGCCTGCTGGCCGCCTCCGGCGCCGGGGTTGACGACTTCCTCGTCCGTCCGCTGCGACGTGCGGCGCTGACCGTGCGCCTGCGTGCCTGCGTGCGCACATTGGTGCTGCAGCAGGAACTCGAGCACGAGCGTGAGGAGCTGCGCAATTTCGCCGCCGAGCTGTCGATCTCGAACCGCCGCCTGCAGGAGGCCGCGCTGACCGACCCGCTCACCGGTCTGCCCAACCGCCGTCGGGCGATCGAGGCGATGGAGGCCGAGTGGGCCACGGCGACGCGTCACGGTCGCGCCTTCTCGGTCATGATCGTCGACCTCGACGGCTTCAAGACCATCAACGACACTCACGGGCACGACGTCGGCGACATGGCCCTGCGCCAGGCCGCGGCGACCCTGCGTGGCGCGCTGCGCGCCCAGGACCTGATCTGCCGTACCGGTGGCGACGAGTTCCTGGTGCTGTGCCCCGATACCGACCTGAAGGCGGCGATGCTGGTCGCGGAGCGCCTGCGCGTGGCCGTGCAGGCCAGTCCGGTCGAGACCGGCGGCCCGCAGATCTTCCTCACTGCCAGCGTCGGCGTGGCCATGCGCGTGCCCGCCATGGGCAGCGTCGATGCACTGATCAAGTGTGCCGACGACAGCGTGTATCGTGCCAAGCAGCGTGGCCGCAACTGCATCGCCGCACTCCAGCTCCAGTCCGGCGCGGGCTGAATGCCGGCGGGAAGGCGCGGCCGCCCCGCCGGCAGGTGTTGTTCGGGGGCGACACCTTGTGCGTGAAATGCGGCACGAAGCCGGGGGGAGCGGCTTGCCGCTCCTGAGAAACTACTTTAACTTGCAGACGTTGATCCCCGTGCGGGATGGAAAACCATGGATCGCCCCGACTTCCAGGAAGAAATCCGCGAACTCAACCTCGCCTACCTGATGCTGGCACAGCAGATGCTGCGCGACGACCGCGCGACCGCGCTGTTCCGGCTCGGGATCGGCGAGGCCTTCGCGGACCT
>JAKJFB010000375.1 GCA_022705125.1 Pseudomonadota bacterium | reverse complement strand
CCAGCCGGCGCCGCTTGCCCAGCCAGTCGCCCAGTTCGCCGCCCAGCAGCGCGGTGCGCACGCGCCAGGCGGCGGGCAAAACATGGCCCTTGCTCTCGAGCACGTGCACCAGGTTTTCGAAGTAGGCGGTGGACGCGCAGATGCAGCTCACGCCCAGGTCGATCACCATCTGCGCCTGGGCTTCGGCGCCGCCGGTGCCGGCCGGAATGACCGTCGCACCGCAGGCCGCGATGGCGTCGTCGAGCAGCAGGCCCGCCGGCACGAGGTGGTAGGACCAGGTGTTCAGCACCATGTCGCCGGGGCCGACGGCGCCGTCGCTGAAGACCCGGGCGAAGCCGTGGCCGTCGACGTCGCCGTGCAACTGCGACACAAAGACGCGGCGGATCTCCGACGGGTCGGCCGCCAGCCAGCCGCCGAAAGGCGGCGCAGCGCGCTGCATGTCGACGAGCTTGTCCTTGGGCGTCACCGCAAGGCGCGCCAGGTCCGCGGCGCTGCGCATGTCGGCAGGAGTCATGCCGGCGCGGCCATACAGCGCCTGCAGCGCGGGCGCGCGCAGGCAGGCCGCTTCATGCAGCGCCCGCAGCCGGGCCAGGCGGTCGCGGGGGGTAGTTTCGTGCATTGGCATCGGCTCCTGCGGTTCAGCGCCCGGTGAACACCGGCTTGCGCTTGTCATTGAAGGCCGCCAGGCCCTCGCGCTGGTCGTGGCTCAGCGAATGCACCTCGGAGGCAAGGATTTCAAGGCGCAGCGCGGTGTCCACTGGCTGCTGCAGCCCGTCGTCGATCAGCGCCTTCATGCGCCGCAGCCCGAGCGGGCTCTTGCTCGCGATCTTGTCGACCAGTGCCTGCACCTCCTGCAGCAGGCGCTCGTCGTCCACGACCTGGTTGACCAGGCCGGCACTCGCCATCGCGTCGGCCGACGCGAACTCGCCGGTGAACATCAGGTATTTGGCGCGCGCCGCGCCGATCACGCGCGGCAGGCGCACCGAGGCGCCCCCGCCGGGGAGCAGCCCGTAGTTGGCGTGCGCATCGCCGAGCTTTGCGCTGCGCGCCGCGATGACCAGGTCGCAGCACAGCACCAGTTCGAGCCCGCCGGCCAGCGCGAGGCCGTTGAGCGCGGCGATCACCGGCTTGGGAAATGCGGCGATGCGGTTCATCGTCGCCAGCACGCGCTGCAGGAAGGCCGCGGCTGCCTCCGGTCCCGTCACATCCGCGCGCACAAACTTCAGGTCGGCGCCGGCGCAGAACGCCCGGCCCTCGCCGGTCAGCACGATGGCCTTGACCTCGTCGCGCGCCTGCGCCTCGTCGAGCGCCGCCGACAGCCCGGCAAGCAGCTGCGGCGTCAGCGAGTTCATCGCCTCGGGCCGGTTCAGGCGAATCCACATGGCGCCCTGGCGGATCTCTTGGACGAGCGGGGGCTCGGACATCGTTTCACTCCTTGATGGTCATCGAATACGGATTCAGCCTGATTCTGCTCAGTCCCAAATTTGACTGGATAGGTGATTACCATTACTTGTACGTCATGTGTTTTACGCTATAGTAAATTCAATCGACAAGACAACTGTGGCAACACGGGTAGCGACAGATGACGAACGCATCGCACGGCGCACCTTTGGCCGGTATCAGGGTCGTGGAGTTCGAGGGCATCGGCCCCGGACCCTTGGCGGGACTGATGCTGTGGCAGCTCGGCGCCGAGGTGACGTTGGTTGCTCGGCCTGGCCGGGGCGTGCTGCCGCCGGAGATGGCGCCCGCCGAGGCGTCATTGCTCACGCGGCACAAGCAGCGCGTCGTGCTCGACCTGAAGCGAAAGTCCGACGTGGACCGGGCACTGGCATTGCTGGCCGAGGCCGACGTGCTGATCGAAGGCTATCGGCCCGGTGTGATGGAGCGGCTGGGCCTGGGGCCTGCGCCATGCGCGGCAGTGAACCCCCGACTGGTGTACGGGCGCATGACGGTTGGGGGCAGACCGGGCCGCTCGCTCAAGCGGCTGGGCACGACATGAACTACGTGGCGCTGAGCGGCTTGATGTCGCTGGCCGCCCGCCCCGGAGCGCTTCCGATGCTGCCGCCGACGGTGCTCGGCGATTCCGCAGGTGGTCTGGGCCTGGTGGCCGGTCTGCTGGCCGGCCTGCTGCGCGCGCGCTGCAGCGGGCAGGGCTGCGTGGTGGATGGCGCGATCGTGGACGTGATGGCGATGCTGGCTCCGTTGGTGCAGCTGGTGCATGCCGGCGGCGCGCTGGATCGAGTCAATCCGTCGGTGTTTTACGGCTCTCCGTTCTACGAGGTCTACGAATGTGCGGACGGGCGCCACATCACCCTCGGCGCGATCGAGCCGCAGTTTTATGCCGAACTGCTGCGACGCTTGGGGCTCGACGATGTCGATCCGAACGCACAGATGGACAAGCCGGCGTGGCCGGCTTTGCGCGAGCGCCTGGGCGGCCTGTTTCGATCGCGCGATCACCGGCATTGGCAGTCGCTGCTGGAGGGCACCGATGCCTGCTTCGCGCCGGTGCTGACGTTGGAGGAGGCGGCTCGTCATCCGCATCAAGTGGCGCGCGGCCTGTACACGGTAGACGCCGGTGGAACCGTGGAAACCGCGCGCGGCCTGCGGTTCATGCCGCTTCAGGCAGGCGAATCGATCGAGCCGAAGGCTTGCCAGCCCCAGACCTGAGATTCACAGGAGTTCGAAGATGGAAGAGATCTATGTCGTCGGCGTGGGCATGACCCCGTTCGGCCGGTTGCTGGACAAGGACATCAAGACGCTGACCGGCGCAGCGGTGCAGGCGGCGCTGGACGACGCGGGCCTGCGCAAGGAGGATCTGCAGGGCGCGTTCTTCGGCAACGCCTCGCAGGGCCACATGGACGGCCAGCAAATGATCCGCGGGCAGATCGCGCTGCGCGAGGCGGGCATCGGCCGCGTTCCGGTGGTCAACGTGGAAAACGCCTGCGCCAGCGGCTCTTCCGCGTTTGCGCTGGCGGTGATGGTGCGCGCCGGCGCCGCCGATGTTGCGCTGGCGGTGGGGGCCGAGAAGATGTTCTCGACCGACAAGGCGCAGATGTTCTCGGTCTTCGACAGCGCCTGGGACGTGTCGCGCGCCGATGAGATCCGCGACCGTCTGCTGCAGATGGGGCATGGCGTCGAGGTGCCGGAAGGCTCGACGTCGCCCAAGCCCTACAGCGTGTTCATGGACGTGTATGCGGCCTTTGCGCGCTCTCACATGCGGCGCTGGGGCACGACGCAGCGGCAGCTGGCGGCGGTGGCGGCCAAGAACCATGCGCATTCCGTGCACAACTCGCTGTCGCAGTACCGCACGAGC
>JAKJFB010000374.1:3032-3318 GCA_022705125.1 Pseudomonadota bacterium | reverse complement strand
CGCGACCAGCAACCTCACTATCCAGTTCGGGGCCCGGCCCCTGTTCGAGAACGTTTCCGTGAAGTTCGGCAACGGCAACCGTTACGGCCTGATCGGCGCCAACGGCTGCGGCAAGTCCACCTTCATGAAGATCCTCGGCGGCGACCTCGAGCCCAGTTCGGGCAGCGTGATGCGCCCGGTCGACGTGCGCCTGGGCAAGCTGCGCCAGGACCAGTTCGCCTACGAGCAGTTCAGCGTGCTGGACACGGTGATCATGGGCCACGAGGAGCTGTGGCAGGTCAAGGCC
>JAKJFB010000374.1:0-3022 GCA_022705125.1 Pseudomonadota bacterium | reverse complement strand
AAATGTGGGAGGCGATGAGCGAAAAAGACGCCATCTACGCCAACCTGGAAGCCACCGAAGACGACTACATGCGCGCCGCCGAACTGGAAGGCAAGTTTGCCGAATACGACGGCTATACCGCCGAGGCGCGCGCCGGCGAACTGCTGCTAGGCCTCGGCATCGCGGTGGAACAGCACGCGGGCCCGATGAGCGCGGTCGCCCCCGGCTGGAAGCTGCGCGTGCTGCTGGCGCAGGCGCTGTTCTCCGATCCCGACGTGCTGCTGCTCGACGAGCCGACCAACCACCTCGACATCAACACCATCCGCTGGCTCGAAGGCGTGCTGAAGGCGCGCAACAGCACCATGGTGATCATCTCGCACGATCGCCACTTCCTGAACAGCGTCTGCACGCACATGGCGGATCTCGATTACGGTGCGCTCAAGCTGTTCCCCGGCAACTACGACGCCTACATGACCGCCGCCACGCAGGCGCGCGAGCTGCTCCAGAACGAGAACGCGAAGAAGAAGGCGCAGATCGCCGAGCTGCAGTCTTTCGTCAGCCGCTTCTCCGCCAACGCGTCCAAGGCCAAGCAGGCCACCTCGCGCGCGCGCCAGATCGAGAAGATCGAGCTCACCGAGATCAAGCCCTCGAGCCGCCAGAGCCCGTTCATCCGCTTCGACCAGAAGCAGAAACTGCATCGCCAGGCGGTGACGCTGCGCGACGTGAGCAAGGGGTACGGCGCGGCGCCGTTGTTCGCGAATTTCAGCATCCAGGTGGACGCGGGCGAGCGCGTCGCGATCATCGGGCCCAACGGCGCCGGCAAGACCACGCTGTTGCGCTGCCTGATGCGCGAACTGGCGCTGGACAGCGGCGAGCTGAAGTGGGCGGAGGCAGCCGATATCGGCTATTACGCGCAGGACCACGCGGCGGACTTCGCCGAGGACATGAGCCTGTTCGACTGGATGAAGCAGTGGACCAGGGGCGACGAGCAGCTGGTGCGCGGCACGCTGGGGCGCATGCTGTTCTCGCAGGACGAGATCACCAAGTCCGTGAAGGTGATTTCCGGCGGCGAGCAGGGACGCATGCTGTTCGGCAAGCTGATCCTGCAGCGCCCCAACGTGATGGTGCTCGACGAGCCCACCAACCACCTCGACATGGAATCGATCGAGTCGTTGAATCTCGCGCTGGAGAACTACCCCGGCACGCTGATCTTCGTGAGCCACGACCGCGAGTTCGTGTCCTCGCTGGCGACCCGCGTTCTCGAGTTCACGCCCGCGGGCATCGTCGATTTCAGCGGCACGTACGACGAGTATCTGCGCAGCCAGGCGCTGGAGTAGGCGCGACGGGCCGCCCCGCCAGCCGGGACACGCTCCCGTTGGCCGCAACCGTGCACAGCAGCCGGCGCTGGTAGACGGCGCCATGCGCCTCGATGCGGGTGTCGATGGCAATGCGCAGCGACGCATCGCCGGTCGGGACCGCGACCACTTCTTCCACCTGCGCATGGCGTCCCTCCTGCGCCGGAGGCAGCGCAGCCTGCAGGCAGCGCTGCACCGCTGAGGCGGCCGTTGCCGGCTCGGGCCTGGCGATCAGCGCGGTGGCGGCCTCGCAGCCCGGCATCAGGCAGGCGAATGCCATCGCAATGCGCGCGAGCCGGCGTGAGCGGGCAGGGGAGCAGTTCCTGACGGTGTTCATGACGCTTCTCCGTGGGGCAACTCTGACGCTGCGATCATTGCCCCCGGCTGTTGCTGGCGCATTTCTCCCCGTTTCCGCAGTGTTGGCGGATTGTTGCCGCCGTGCGTCGGCGCAGGGATCCCTCAGCGCGCCAGCAGGTCCCGCAGTCCCTGCCACAGCTGCGCCATCGCCGCGGGTTCGCGCCCGGGGCCGCCGGCGCAATGCCCCCATTCGCTCTGCATCACGCGAAAATCCGCCTGCGGCATGCATGCCGCCTCGGCCTCGGCTTCGTGGACCAGGAAGTACTGGTCGGTGGCGCAGGGCATGACCAGCGCGGGCGCGCCGATGGCGGCCAGCGCCGCCGTGTGATCGCCCGCGAAGCGCGGGTTCGTCGCGATATCGGCCGCGGCCCACATGCGCAGCACGAGCAGCAGGTCGTGATGATCCATGGCCAGGTGATCGGCTTCCCACCAGCGCAGCAGCGCATCGATGTCGGCAAAGCCGAGCGCGGCATGGCAGCCCTCGCCGAGAAAACGCGGGCCGTAGGCGCGGCTCGCGTAGACGCGTCCGAATGCGCGCAAGCCCGCCACCGGCTTGCTGTCGGTGGCGCTAAGCGGGTCGGCCAGCAACGCGGCCTCGAGGCCGCGCAGGAACAGCAGGTTGTGCGGATGGCAGCGCGCGGCTGAACACCACGCCGCGACGCGCCGCACGCGCTGCGCCAGCAGGCAGCCCCATTGCAGGCTCTGCATCCCGCCGAGTGACCAGCCGGCGACGAGCGCCAGCGTGACATCGCCGAACAGCATGTCCACCAGCCGCGCCTGGGCCATGACCTGGTCGGCCAGCGTGATCTGCGGAAACCGTGCGCCGGCCTGCGCGGGATGCGCGTTCGAGGGCGAGGTCGACTCGCCCGCGCCCAGCATCGCCGGGATGAGCAGGCACCAGCGCGGATCGGCCAGCGGGCTCGCGCCGTCGCCGAGCGCGCGGTTGCCCGCCATTGCACCACCGTAGTACGTCGGCAGCAGCACGATGTTGTCTTTCGGTGCATTCGGGCGGCCACGCTGCAGGTAGCGGATGCGCGTGTCGCGCAGCACCGCGCCGCACTGCAGGGGCATGTCGCCCAGCCGCATCTCGTGCTCAATCCATTGTTCCGTCTGCATTTTCCTTTCCTCCTGGCGGCGGGCGCGGAGCCCGGCTCGACATTTACATACACGCTGGCATGTATATTGAATGAAACATCCGTGCCAGCGGCGCCGCCGCACGACGCAACCAGCAACGGAGATAGGCACAATGTCAGCACCTCACACCGACCACGCGCTCGCCACCCGGCTCGGGAAGGCGGGCGCGCGCTACGCGATGGCCAGCTACGTGGACA
>JAKJFB010000373.1 GCA_022705125.1 Pseudomonadota bacterium | reverse complement strand
GCGAGGGCGGCTGCTCGGGCGCGCGCATGCGCGGCGCCACCACCACGCGGTAGAGGCGCCAGGCGATGAAGGCGATCGCGAACAGCAGTATCAGGCGGAACAGCAGCATGGGGGTGGTCCTGGAGGCTCGGTCGGCGAATCGTGTTCCTATTCTAGACCGATGCAGTGGGAGCGCGCCCCTTGTGGGAGCGGGCCCTGCCCGCGACAGTCGCGCGCAGGGCGCGCTCCCACAGGTCCGTATTCATGCGGACAATTGTCCGGTTGAAACCGGACCCACGAGGAGGCGCTTTGCCTGCGGCGGGCCGATTGCGTGACAATGCCGCCTCACCGTTTCACCGCAGACGAGAGTTCAACATGGCGCAGCTGGTCGTGGTCATGGCGCAGGTCAACCCGCTGGTCGGGGACATCGACGGCAACGCTGCGGCGATCGTCGCGCGCAGCCGCGAGGCCGTGGCCGCGCACGGGGCGCAGGTGGTGGTGTTTCCCGAGCTCGCGCTCACCGGCTATCCGCCCGAGGACCTGTTGCTGCGCACCAGCATCGCGCTGCGTGTCGAGCGCGCGCTGGAGCGCCTGCGGCGCGAGCTGCCCGACGTGTGGGTGCTGGTCGGCTATCCGCGGCGCAGCGAGCGCGGACTCGAGAACGTCGCGGGCCTGCTCAAGGGCGGCGAGCTCGTCGCCGAGTACGCCAAGATGGAATTGCCGAATTACCAGGTCTTCGACGAGAAGCGCTATTTCGTGGCCGGCGAGCAGCCCTGCGTGCTCGGGATCGAGGGCTTTCGCGTCGCGCTGTCGGTGTGCGAGGACATCTGGCACGAGCGTCCGACGGCGCTCGCGGTGGCCGCGGGCGCGGAGCTGGTGCTGAACATCAACGCCTCGCCGTTTCATCTCGGCAAGCATCTCGAGCGGCGCAAGATCGTGGAGCGTCGCGCCATCGCCGGCGGCGTCGGCGTGATCTACGTCAACCAGGTCGGCGGCCAGGACGAGCTGGTGTTCGACGGCGGCTCGATGGCGATCGGGCGCGACGGCACCCTGGCCGTGCTGGCGCCGCATTTCGCGCAAGGCCTGTACCCGGTGCGCATCGCGCGCGATGCGCAGGGCCACGTCGGGATCGCGCCCGGCGCGGTCGCGCCGGAGCCCAACCTGCACGCCACGGTCTACGCGGCGCTGGTCACCGGTGTGCGCGACTATGTGGACAAGAACCGGTTCAAGGGCGTGGTGCTGGGACTCTCGGGTGGCATCGATTCGGCGCTCACGCTGGCCGTGGCGGTGGACGCGCTCGGGCCGCAGCGCGTCGAGGCGGTGATGATGCCGTTCCGCTACACCGCGGCGATGAGCATCGAGGATGCCCAGGCGCAGGCCGCGACGCAGGGCGTGGGCTTCAAGGTCATCCCGATCGGGCCGATGTTCGACGCCTTCATGGGCGCGCTCGACGAGGAGTTCGCGGGCCGCGCCGTCGACACCACCGAGCAGAACATCCAGGCACGCTGCCGCGGCGTGCTGCTGATGGCAATCTCCAACAAGAAGGGCTTCCTGGTGCTCACCACGGGCAACAAGAGCGAGATGGCGGTGGGGTATTCCACGCTCTACGGCGACATGGCCGGTGGTTTCGATGTGCTCAAGGACGTGCCCAAGACGCTGGTGTTCGAGCTGGCGCGCTACCGCAACAGCATCGCAGCGGTGATTCCCGAGCGCGTGATCGAGCGTCCGCCGTCGGCGGAACTGGCGCCCGACCAGAAAGACGAGGACTCGCTGCCGCCCTACAGCGTGCTGGACCGGATCCTCGAGCGTTACGTCGAGCGCGACATGAGCGCCAATGCGATCATCGACGAGGGCTTCGATGCCGAGACCGTGCGCCGCGTGGTGCGCATGGTGGATCTGAACGAGTACAAGCGCCGGCAGGCGCCCATCGGTCCGCGCATCACCCGCAGGGCCTTCGGCCGCGACCGGCGCTACCCGGTGACATCGGGCTGGCAGGCAGGGGATTGATCTGTGGGTCCGGATGAATCCGGACCTACGGTGCGTTGTCGAACAGGTCGCGGTTGTCGAATACGGGCGGGGCGGCGCGATCGACCAGGCCGAAGGTGAGCATGTTGGCCCACGAGCGGTCGCTCTCGCCGGGTACGTACTGCGCGAGGAAGTTGCCCGCTTCGTCCAGCGAGGGATGCTGCGGGTAGTTGCGGCGCAGCGCTGCGATCGCGTTGTCGGCGAGCTCCGGCATGCCGAGGATGATGTAGGCCTGCGCCATCACCGCCAGGCCGTCTGGCACCGCCGGTGTCTCCTGGAAGTTCTCCACCACGTAGCGTCCGCGGTTCAGCGCTGCGACATGGGCACGACGCTTGAAGTAGTAGTTGGCCACGTTGATCTCGTAGCGTGCCAGCAGGTTGCGCAGGTGCACCATGCGCGCGCGCGAGTCGGCGGCGTACTCGGAGTTCGGGAAGCGCGACAGCAGTTGCGAGAAATCGGCGAAGGACTGCCGTGCCGGGCCGGGGTCGCGCTTGGTCATGTCGGTCGGCAGGAAGCGCTCCAGCAGGCCTTGGCTCTCGGTGAACGACGCCAGGCCCTTCATGTAGTAGGCGTAATCCACGTTCGGGTGCTGCGGATGCAGGCGGATGAAGCGCTCGGCCGCAGCCACGGCTTCCTCGTGGTCGTAGTTGCGGTAGTGCGCGTAGATCAGCTCGAGCTGCGCCTGCTCGGCGTAGGGGCCGAAGGGGTAACGGGCCTCGAGAAGCTGCAGGTTCTTGATCGCGAGATCGAAGTTGCTGTTGTCGAGGTTCTTGCGTGCCGTGTCGTAGAGTGCGCGCTCGCCCTGGTCCGGCGGCACCTCGTCCTCCTTGCTGAACATGGAGCAGCCGGCCAGGGTGGTGGTCAGCATCACGACGAGCAGGGAATGGAGCAATCGCATCGGTGTTCCGCTTGAAGGGCTTGGAGCTTTGCAGGCGGCGTATTTAACCACACCGGCGCCGCGCCCGCCAAAGCGCCCCCCGGGTGCGTGCTAGACTCGCGCGCTCTTCCGGGGCGCTCCGCTCCGGGCCACGGCAAACGGTCATGGAATCGATCACGCGCAACGCCCTCGTCACCGGGCAAGACGCCGGGCTGCGCCTCGACCAGGCGGCGGCACGGCTGCTGCCGGAATTCTCGCGCACGCGGCTGCAACAGTGGATCCGCGAGGGCAAGCTGCGCGTCAACGGCGAGGCCAGGACCCCGCGCGACGTGGTGTTCGATGGCGACACGCTGGATCTGCAGGCGCAGACCGAGCCGCAGGGGCAGTGGGCGGCCACCGCGATGGATCTCGCGATCCTGTTCGAGGACGAGTCGATCCTGGTGATCG
>JAKJFB010000372.1 GCA_022705125.1 Pseudomonadota bacterium | reverse complement strand
GGATTCGACGCCGAGCGCCTTCTTCCAGGCGTGCGCCTGCACGCGCAGCACGTCGGCACTGAGGCGTGCCATCGACTCGGCGAGCTGCTGCGGCTGCTGCAGCCAGGCCGTGACCGTCTCGCGACAGGCACGGCCGATGCCGAACGGATCGAGTGCGGCCTCGATGCCGCGCAGGAACTCGGTGGTCTGGGACAGGGGATCGTTCATCAGCGACGGCTCCGGAACCGGGCGGAATCAACCCGGTGGCACGTGCGGGATTGCGGGGCACAGAGCGTAGAGGCCGCGGCCGTGGCCGGCGAGCCGTCAGGCTCTCATTCCGGCTGTCATCGGCGGCGCGCGCACGATGTTTACAGAAAGTCGCGCGCCCGGCTCACGGAGACCCGCGCAGATCTCGCGGATATCACAGATACGGCGGCGTGCAGGCCGAGATCAGCTCGCATTCCTCGTCGCCCGGGTTGCGGAAGCGGTGCGGGATGCGGCTGGAGAAGTGGTACGCGTCGCCGGGGCCGAGAATCTCGCGCCGGTCGCCGACCGTCAGCTCGATGCGTCCGCGCAGCACGATGCCGCCTTCCTCGCCGTCGTGGCGCAGCATCGCGCGGCCGGTGTCGGCCCCGGGCGCGTAGTGCTCGTGCAGGATCTGCAGCGCGTGGCCGGCGCGGGCGCCGACCTGGCGGAAGGACACGGCACCGCGCGTCAGCGTCACCAGCTCGGCGGCGCGGAAGAACACCTGGTCCTGCGGCGGTTCGTCCTGCGCGAAGAACTCGGCGAGCGTCATCGGGATGCCGTCGAGCACCTTCTTCAGCGACGAGACCGAGGGGCTGTTCTTGTTCTGCTCGATCAGCGAGATCGTGCCGTTGGTGACGCCGGCGCGGCGCGCCAGTTCGCGCTGCGACAGGCCGTTGGCCTCGCGCACCGCGCGCAGCCGCGCGCCGACATCGAAGCCGCTGTCGCCCGCGGTGCCGTCCACGAGCTGTTCCGGAAGGCTGTTCATCGTTTGTCCCGTTGCGCCGCCACCCCGGTCGGTGCCGGCTACGCTGTCAACCCGGACGCCCCGGAGCGGGGCGAAGCGCTGCACCTGTCTGGTGCAGCGCCGGATGTGCCGGTCACGGTGCGCAACCGTGGACGCGACAGGCGGCGGATTTTACCGGGTTCCCGTCCGATTGGCTCGAAATAATAAACGCTTCATTGCGGAACAACGGGCGTATCGCAGGGTTGCCACGGTTTATGTGGCTTTGCGTTGTTGAGTTTTTTAAACACTGTTAGCCTGCACCGCACATGATAACTGCGCTTCGGCCGAGGGGCACCGACCGGTGTCCGTGACAGCCGCAGCCGTGACAGCCCCCAGCCAAAGAGGCGCCACATGAGCACGCAGTCCGGCGGCGACGCCTTCGTCCGGTTCCGCGAGGTCCGCAAGACCTACGACGGCGAACACCTGGTCGTGAAGAACCTGAACCTCGACATCGGCCGCGGCGAGTTCCTGACGCTGCTCGGGCCCTCGGGCTCCGGCAAGACCACGGCCCTGATGATGCTGGCCGGTTTCGAGACGCCGACGCACGGCGAGATCCTGCTCGACGGCAAGCCCCTGCACAACCTGCCGCCGTACCGGCGCGACATCGGCATGGTGTTCCAGAATTACGCGCTGTTCCCGCACATGACGGTGGCCGAGAACCTCGCCTTCCCGCTGTCGGTGCGCAAGCTGCCGAAGGCCGACATCGCGCAGAAGGTCGCGCGCGCGCTCGACATGGTCCGCCTCGGTGCGCTGGCCGGGCGTTACCCGGCGCAGATGTCCGGCGGCCAGCAGCAGCGCGTGGCGCTCGCCCGCGCGCTGGTGATCGAGCCGAAGCTGGTGCTGATGGACGAGCCGGACAGCGGCATCGACGTCGAGGCGCTGCAGCACATCTTCGCGGCGCTGCGCACCCTGAAAGAGGGCAACACCACGGTGATCCTGATCACCCACTCCCTGGCCGTCCTGCGCCAGGCCGAGCACGCCTTCCTCCTCTGCCACGGGCAGATCGCCGACAAGGGCTCGGTGCGCAAGATCAGCCGCTACTTCGAGGCGAAGTGCGTCTCCTGCGATACCCTCGACGCGATGGAGTTGCAGGAAGGAGCGCTCGCCGGATGAAGACCCCCCTTTCCGATTCCGAGCTGATCGCGGCGCTCTACGACTCCATCGGCGTCAACCCGCACGCCCTGCGCGGCGACCAGAGCATCGCCCGCATCGAGATCCACCACAACCGCGTCCTCGGCCTGCACCTCCTCCCCGGCCTGGAGGTGGAGGCGAAGGAACAGCGCGACGGCATCTCGGCCACCATCCGCGTGCGCCGCGGCGCCGTGATCGAGAAGCCGGTACAGGTCTGCTTCGGGATGATCCCGGAAACCGGCCTGCAGCGCATCGTGCTGCGGATCGACGTGGAGGAAGGCGCGCGCGCGGCGCTGCTGGCGCACTGCACCTTCCCCTTCGCCCGCGAGATCCGCCACGAGATGGACGCCGAGATCCGCATCGCGCCCGGCGCCGAGTACGCCTACATGGAGCGGCACGTGCACGGCCCCGGCGGCGGCGTCACCGTGATCCCCCGCACGCATACCCACGTCCAGGCGGGCGCGCGCTACCACACCGATTTCGAGCTGATCCGCGGGCGGGTGGGGGCGATCGAGATTGACCTAGACGCCACCTGCGAGGAGGCGAGCGTGGCGGACGTGCGCGCGCGCATCAGCGGCGCCGGGGACGACCGGATCATCATCCAGGAGACCGGCCGCCTGGTGGGCGAGGGGGCGCGCGGGGCGCTCACCACCCATATCGCCCTGCGCGACAACGCCCGCGCCGAGGTGCTGAACACGCTCGTCGCCGACGCCCCCTTCGCCCGCGGGCACGTGGACTGCAAGGAGATCGTCCAGGGGAATGCCGTGGCGAAGGCGGTGCCGGTCGTCGAGGTGAACCACCCCAAGGCGCACGTCACCCACGAGGCGGCCATCGGCAGTGTCGACTCCAAGCAGCTCGAGACGCTGATGAGCCGCGGCCTGACCGAGGACGAAGCGGTGGATCTGATCATCCGGGGACTGCTGAGCTAGCGACTCGCCGTTGACATCCTATACGCATTGTGCTACAATTCCGCCTGCGCACTGCCGTGTTGCCGATAGGAGGCCGGGAGAGCCCTTGTCGTGCCTGCTGCACCCCGAGCGGGTGGGGAGCAGGCGTCACGAGCACAAAACTCTGCGGTTAACTATTGACAACCGAAGCCCCGCGTGGTATACTGCCAAGTCGGGGCCGGATGGCGTGGGTTGGTGCGTGGTCGGCTCCAAAGAATGCGAATAGACCCGGGGCGGGTCGG
>JAKJFB010000371.1:272-3340 GCA_022705125.1 Pseudomonadota bacterium | reverse complement strand
CACCGCGTCGCGGCGCATCGCGTCGAGCAGCGCGGCGCTCTGGAAGGCGATCGACTCGAGCGCGTCCCGCGCGATGTGGGCGATGGTCGTGCCGCGGGTCAGCCCGAAGATCGCGCCTTTCGCCTTGGGCCGCCAATAGGGCGCGCCCAGCCCGGTGAAGGCCGGCACCAGCACCACCCCACCGCTGTCGGGCACGCTCGCCGCCAAGGCCTCGACCTCGGACGCGCGCTTCACCAGCCCGAGGCCGTCACGCAACCACTGCACCACCGCACCGCCCATGAACACGCTGCCCTCGAGCGCGTAGCTGGGCGCCGCATCCACCCCGGTCCACCCCACGGTGGTCAATAGCCGGTGCGCGGACGCCACCGGCACATGGCCGGTGTTCATGAGCAGGAAGCAGCCGGTGCCGTAGGTGTTCTTCGCCATGCCCGGGGCGAGGCAGGCCTGGCCGAAGGTCGCCGCCTGCTGGTCGCCGCCGATGCCGGCGATCGGGATCGCGGCACCGAACAGCGCCGGATCGGTCTCGCCGCACACCCCGCTGCTCGCCACCACGCGCGGCAGCAGCACGGGCGGGATGCGGAAGCGCTCGAGCAACACCGGATCCCAGTCCAGCGTGTGGAGGTTGAAGAGCAGCGTGCGCGCGGCGTTGCCCGCATCGGTCAGGTGCAGCCGGCCGCCGCTCAGATGCCACAGCAGCCAGCTGTCGATGGTGCCGAAGGCGAGCTCGCCGCGCTCGGCGCGCACGCGCGCATCGGGGACGTGGTCGAGCAGCCAGGCGAGCTTGGTGGCGGAGAAATAGGGATCGAGCTCCAGCCCGGTGCGCGCGCGCACGTCCTCTGCGCAGCCCGCGGCGCGCAGGCGCTCGCACTCGACCGCGGTGCGGCGGTCCTGCCAGACGATGGCGGGGGCCAGCGGGGCGCCGGTGCTGCGGTTCCACAGCACGGTGGTCTCGCGCTGGTTGGCGATGCCGATCGCCGCCACCTCGCGTGCGGCCACGCCGGCATTGGCGAGCGCCTCGCGAGCGCAGTCGAGCTGGGTACGCAGGATGTCCTGGGGATCGTGCTCGACCCGGTCGGGCGCAGGGAAGTGCTGCGCGAATGCCTGCTGGGCGAGGCCGCGCACGCGGCCATCGGCGTCGAACACGATCGCGCGCGAGCTGGTGGTGCCCTGGTCGAGGGCGAGCAGGTAGGCCATGGCGACTCCGCACGGGGGCTGACCGCGATACCGCGAGCCTAGCGCCGGACGCGCCCCGCCGCCACCCGGGAAAGCCACGATGTGATTCAATGGAGTCCCCTTCGTTGCAGCGCAACAACCGCCATGCCCGCCTTCTGGATGATCGTCTCCTGCTTCCTGTTCGCCTGCATGGGCGTGTGCGTGAAGCTCGCCTCGGGGGCGTTCTCGACCGGCGAGATCGTGTTCTGGCGCGGGCTCGTGAGCATGCTGATGATGGTCGGACTGGCGGCGAGCCGCGGTACCGGCCTCAAGACGCCGCACTGGAAGATGCACCTGTCGCGCAGCGTGTCGGGCTCGATCGCGCTCGGCTGCTACTTCTTCGCGATCGGCCTGCTGCCGCTGGCGACCGCGGTCACGCTCAACTACACCTCGCCGCTCTTCGTCGCCCTGGTGCTGGCGCTGTTCTTCGGCGAGCGCCTGCGCGCCATCGCCGTGCTCGCGATCCTCGCCGGCTTCGCCGGCGTGGTATTGCTGCTGCGCCCCACGCTGCAGCCCGAGCAATGGCTGGGCGCGCTCGCCGGACTGGGCTCGGGTGCCCTGGCCAGCCTCGCCTACGTGAGCCTGCGCGAGCTCGGCCGTGCCGGCGAGCCGGAAGTTCGCACGGTGTTCTGGTTCTCGGTGATGACCTCGACGATGGGCCTGGCGTGGGCACTCGCCGGCGAGTTGCACCGCCCCGATGCCGGGCAACTCGCCACGCTGCTCGGCGTCGGCCTCTTCGGTGGGCTCGCCCAGCTCGCGATGACGCGCTCCTACCGCTACGGGCGCACCGTGGTGTCGGCCAACCTGAGCTACGCCACCGTGATCTTCGCCAGCGTGTTCGGCATGCTGCTGTGGGACGAACTCATGCCGGCCTCGTCCTGGCTCGCGGTCGGCCTGATCGTGGCCGGCGCGATCGGCATCTCGCTCGCCACCCCGAAGCCGGCACCGCTGCCGGCCCGTGCCGTCGCGACGGATTGAGCCCCGCCGGTGCGCGGACTATAGTGGGGGCATCTCCGATCACCTCCAGGGAGGCTGCCATGATCAGCACCGAGAGCACCGACAAACTCGTCTCGCTCGTCGTCTTCGGCGAATTCACCCTCGCCGACTACAAGGAGTTCGAAGACGTGGTCAATTACCGGGTGCAGTTCAGCGGACCGGTCGACCTGCTCTTCGACCTGCGCCAGATGGCGGGCTTCACGCTCGACGTGGCGTGGGAGGAGATCAAGTTCTCGCGCCAGCACGCGGGCGATTTCCGCCGCATCGCGGTACTCACGGAAGACCAGTGGCTGACCTGGAGCGCATGGGTGTCGCAGCTCTTCGTCACCGCCGAGGTCAAGGTCTTCGACGACGAGGACGAGGCACGCGCCTGGCTCGCCGCCGAAACGACCGCAGAGACCACGGGAAGCGCGCAGTGAACGCTTCCTACGCGACGCTGATCGGTGCGATCGATCTCGCGCAGCACCTGCGCGACGCCGACTGGGTCGTGTTCGACTGCCGTGCCGACCTCGTCGATCCGGTCTTCGGCCAGCGCGCCTACGACGTCGCGCACGTGCCGGGGGCCTTTTTCATCGACCTGGAGACCGGGTTGTCGGGGCCGAAGACCGGCCGCAACGGCCGTCACCCCCTGCCCGATCCCGCCAGCCTCGCCGCCCGGCTCGCCGCCTGCGGCGTGGGCAACCATAGCCAGGTGGTCGCCTACGACGACGCCGGCGGCATGTTCGCCGCGCGCCTGTGGTGGATGCTGCGCTGGCTCGGCCACGACGCCGTCGCGGTGCTCGACGGCGGATGGGACCGCTGGATGCGCGAGCAGCGGCCGATCACGGCCGAGGTTCGCCCGGTCGTTCCGGCGAAGTTCC
>JAKJFB010000371.1:0-262 GCA_022705125.1 Pseudomonadota bacterium | reverse complement strand
GCTGGCTCGGCCATCATCGCGTCGCGGTACTCGATGGCGGCCTGCAGGCCTGGATGGCGGCCGGGCTCGCGCTCGACGACGAGCCGCCGCGTGCGCGCCCCGCGACCTATACGCTGGCGCTGCGTCCGGACCGGGTCGATACCCAGTACGTGCAGCAACATCTCGGCCGCCGCGACATGCTGCTGCTCGATGCGCGCAGCCCCGACCGCTTCCGCGGCGAGAACGAGGTGCTCGATCCGGTGGGCGGGCACATCCCCGGCGC
>JAKJFB010000370.1 GCA_022705125.1 Pseudomonadota bacterium | reverse complement strand
ATATCTGCTTCGCGCCGGTGCTCGGCTTCGACGAGGTCACCAGCCATCCGCACATCAAGGCGCGCGGCACGTTCATCGAGGACGACGGCGTGTGGCAGCCCGCGCCCGCGCCGCGCTTCAGCCGCTCCGCGCCCGAGCCTCCGGCCCCTGCGGTAGCGATCGGGGCGGACACCGATGTCCTGCTCGCCGAGGCCGGCTTCAGCGCCGAGCAGATCGCCCGGATGCGTGCCGCCGGCACGGTGGCCTGATGCCACCGCTCGATCGCCGCGGCTTCCTCGCCGGCGCCGGCCTTGCGGCCGCGCTCGGCGCCAGTGGCTGCGCCGGGACGCAGGGCGATCGCGGCCAGCCGCGCTTCGCGCACGGCGTGGCCAGCGGCGATCCGGGCGCGGAGCGCGTCGTGATCTGGACGCGTCTCGACGGCGCCACGGCGGTCGAGGAACTCGAATGGCTGGTCGCCCGCGAGCCGCAATTGCGTCATGTCGTGCGGCGCGGGCGCGTCATGGCGGATCCGCTGCACGATTTCTGCTGCAAGGTCGATGTGGGCGGGCTGGAACCCGGGACCACGTACTTCTACGCGTTTCGCGTCCACGGCGAGCACTCGGTGGTGGGGCGCACGCGCACGCTGCCGCAGGATGCGGTCGAGAACCTGCGTTTCGCGGTCGCGGCCTGCGCGAACTACCAGCAGGGCAGCTTCGCCGCGTACGCGCGCATCGCCGAACTGGAATCGCTCGACGCGGTGCTGCACCTCGGTGACTACATCTACGAGTACGGCGACCAGACCGACGGGCGCCTGCCGCTCGATCCGCCGCACGAAATCCTGACGCTCGAGGATTACCGTCGCCGCTACGCGTTCTACCGGCGCGACCCCGCCCTGCAAGCGGCCCATCGCGTGCATCCGTTCATCGCGGTATGGGACGATCACGAGAGCGCGAACAATGCCTGGCGCGACGGCGCCGGCAACCACGACCCGGCGCGCGAAGGCCCCTGGCGCGAACGCCGCGCCGCGGCGATACGGGCGTGGCACGAATGGATGCCGGTGCGCGATACCGCAGCACACGCGCCGATCCATCGCAGCTTCCGTTTCGGCGATCTCGCGGACCTGGTGATGCTCGACACGCGGCTCGAGGGGCGCGAGCAGCCGGCGGCATCGCCGCAGGATATCGCGTCAAATCCGGCACGCGAGCTGCTGGGAGCAGCGCAGGAAGCCTGGCTGCTCGGCGAACTGGATGCCTCGCAGGCCCGCGGCACGCGCTGGCGTTTGCTCGGGCAACAGGTCGTGTTCGCGCCGCTCGGCAACTTCAACCCCGACCAATGGGACGGCTATCCGCAGGCGCGCCAGCGCATCCTCCAACACCTGGGCCGCGCCGGGATCGACAACGTGGTGTTCCTGACCGGGGACATCCACAGCTCCTGGGCACTCGACGTGGCCCCCGATCCGTACGATCGCGCACGTTACGACGGGCAATCGGGGCGCGGTGCGCAGGCGGTGGAGTTCGTGACCCCGGGCATCGCCTCGGAGCCGCTCGGCCACTACCTGGCGCGCCGCGACCCCGATTCCCACGCCCGCATGGTCGAGGGCATAGAGCAGCAACCGCACCTGCGTTTCGCGGACTACACGAACCGCGGTTTCGTCAGCCTGGAGGTGAACGCGCAGCGGGTGGAGGCGAGCTGGCATTTCGTGGCCGCGCCCACCGATCCGCAGAGCCGCGTGGCGATCGCGCACCGCGAAACGGTGCGCACCGCAGAGAACCGCCTGAGCCGGCCGCTCTAGCTACTTGCCGATCATGCCGCGGATCGAGGCGGGCAGATCGGCGGGGATGAGTACCAGCTTGGCGTTCGGCGAGACGGCCATGTCCTTCACCGACTGGATGTAGCGCTCGCCGAGCAGGTACATCACCGGCAATTCCTTGTCCTGCACCGCGGTCGTGACCATTTCGATGGCGCGCTGGCTCGCCTCGGCCAGCACCACCTGCGCTTCCGCGTCGCGACGCGAGGCTTCGAGGCGCCCGTCGGCCTCGAGGATCGCCGCCGACTTGCTGCCCTCGGCGCGCGTCACCGTGGCGCGGCGCTGGCGCTCGGCTGCCGCCTGTTCTTCCATTGCCGCCTGCATCCGGTCCGACGGGTTGATGTCCTGGATCTCGACGGTCTTCAGCGTGATGCCCCAGTCGGAGATGTCATCGGAGATGGCTTCCTTCAGGCGTGCCTTGATCTGGTCGCGCGAGGACAGCGCGTCGTCGAGGTCCATTTCGCCGATGATCGAGCGCAGCGAGGTCTGCACCAGGTTCTGGATCGCGATGCGGAAATCCTCGACGCCATAGACCGATTTCTCTGGCTGCAGGATGTTGATGTAGGCCACCGCGTTGACGATGATCACGACGTTGTCGCGCGTGATGACTTCCTGCGACGGGATGTCGAGCACGATGTCCTTGGTCGTCACCCGGTAGGCCACCACGTCGAAGAACGGGATGATGAAACTCAGGCCCGGATTGAGCGTCTTGTGGTACTTGCCGAGGCGCTGCACCACCCATTTGCTTCCCTGCGGCACGATGCAGGCGAGCTTGGCGATCGTAACGAAAACGAGGGCGAAGAAAACCAGTACGGGAAACAGACTTTCCATGATGACTCCCTGGATGGAACCTGATGCGGAATTGCTCAGCGCTTGCTGACGATCAGCGTGTTGCCCGACACATCGTCGACCACCACCCGATCGCCCTCGGCAACGGATTGGTTGCAGATGAACTGCCATTCGTCGGAACCGAGCTTCGGCGTGGCGAAGCGCAACAGGCCGCGTTTCTCGCCGAGCGGCGCGTGGACGACCATCGCGGTCTCACCGAGCAATGCCTCGCGTCCCATGCCCGCCTTGGTGCGATCCGGCGCCTTGTTGCGAAAGAACCGGAACCACGCGAAGGTGAACGCGGCAGAGGCGAGCGCCCAGATCAGCACCTGCCACGCGAGCGTCATGCCGGGAAGCGCGAGCAGCAGCACGCCGACGATGATGGCCCCGACGCCGAACCACAGCGCGGTGAAACTCGGTAGGAAGATCTCCACGGCCATGAGTGCCATGCCGAATGCCAGCCAGTACCAGTAAGCCATCGTGGTCGCTTCCTCGAGCGCGGTATTGCAACTAGTGTAACCCGCATCGGCGCCCCGGATGCCAGCGTTCCTTGCTCCTGGAGGAGGCGACCGTGGCGGCCCAGACCGCGGCGCCGGCGATCCGGCGGTCGCGGGTGGTGCTGTAGTCGCTCACCAGCTGCCCGTATTGGGCATGGACAGCCACGGCTCCTGCGGCGGGAGGGCCGCGCCGCGCTGCAGGAACTCGATCGATATCCCGTCGGGGGAACGCACGAAGGCC
>JAKJFB010000036.1 GCA_022705125.1 Pseudomonadota bacterium | reverse complement strand
GCGAGCGGATCAGCGCTGCGCCGACGCACATCACCGCCGCCGAGCCCAGCGACTGGCATGCGCGCAGCGCGATCAGGACCGGCAGCGTGCGCGCGAAGGTGCAGAGCAGTCCTCCGGCGATGAACAGGACGATGCCGATGCGCAACATGCGCCGGTGACCGATACGCTCGGCGAGTGCCGCAAGGGGAAGCAGCGTGACCACGAGGACGATCTGGTAGGTGGAGATGATCGCAACCGCGCTCGAGCCCGGAACGCCGAGCTCGCGCGCGATCGTCGGCAGCGCGACGTTGGCGATGCCGCCGTCGAACGATACCGTCGCTGTCGCCAGCGTCACAGCCAGCACGGCCAACATCCGCTGTCGCGGCAGCGCCGTGCGGATCGGCGTATCGCTCATGCGCGCCTTTCCCTCCCCGCGTATCGTTCGGCCCGCGCACGCGGGATCCCGGCGCAGTGTAACCGGGCCGGCGGGCCACTGCTCGCGCCGTGGCCGTCGCGACGGCCCCCGCGCCGGTGCGCTCAGCCACTGGCGAGGTACTGTCGCCAGCCGCCGAAGTGGCTGATGTCCCTGGCGTCCTCGAGGCCGCAGGGCTCGCAGATGAAACCGGTCTCGCGGCGCCCGTCGGCGAGTTCGAGCTTGCCGAGTCCCAGTGGCGCCGCAATGCCGGCGACGAATGTGCCCAGCTCGCTGGCCGGCAGTTCCCACACCTCCACCGCGATGCTGCAGCCGCCGCTGGCGACGCGCACCATGCCCGGGCGCGCGGGCGGCCCCCCGGCCAGCGCGTACAGCCGGTAATGGGGGCTGCTCGCGGTGCGCTCCAGCAGGCGCGCCCCGCGCGCCGTGAGCTGCCAGTTCAGCGCCAGGCCCTCGAGGTGCGCACCGCAAACCACCAGGCGCAGGCGATCGTTCCCGGCCGCCTGCGGCGGTTGCGCCAGCATCGGCGCGTGGTTGCCCGCGAGCGGGAGATTGTGGTGGCGCTGGATGGCGTCGGCGATGCCGAGCAGGTACTGGTCGGTGAAGGCGCGACCGAACAGCGTGATGCCCCACGGCAGGCCGTTCGCCATGAAGCCGCTCGGTACCGCGACGGCCGCGTAATCGAGCAGGTTCATGAAGTTCGTGTAGTAGCCGAGCTCGCTGTTGCGCAGCACCGGCTCGGCCTGCATTTCGGCGAGCGTGACCGGCCGGCCGATGGTCGGCGTGAGCACGCAGTCGAGCCCCTCGAGCGTGGCGTCGCACCGTGCCTTCAACTCCTGCAGCCGGTAGCGGGCACGGAAAGCCTCGACCGCGCTTGCCCGCGGTGCGGCCGCGAGCACGTCACGGATCACCGGCAACACCGCGTCGGGGTCGCGTTCGATCAGCTCGCCGGCAACCGCGTAGCGCTCGGCGACCCACGGGCCTTCGTAGAGCAGGCGCGCGGCCTGCAGGAACGGCGCGAAGTCGATCTCGTGGGCTTCGCCGCCGATCGCCTCCAGATGCGCGATCGCCCCGGCGAACAGCGTTGGTCCCTCGGCGCAGCCGAAGAACTCGAGATCCGCGGGCCGCGGCACACCGAAGCGCAAGGGGCGCGGCGCACCGAAGGCGCCGCCGTGGTTCCACGACGGGTTTTGGCGGCTGTAGGGATCGCGCGGATCGCGCGCCGCGGTCAATGCCAGCAGCTCCGAGGCCTCGCGCGCGCTGGCGGTGAAATACGTCACGCAGTCGAGCGTGCGGCAGGCGGGCACCACGCCGGCCGTCGACAACAGCCCGAGCGTGGGCTTGGCGCCGACGAGGTTGTTCAGCGCCGCCGGCACGCGCCCGGATCCCGCGGTGTCGGTGCCGAGCGCGAAGCTGGCCACGCCGAGCGCGACGGCGAGCGAGGAGCCCGCGCTCGAGCCGCCCGAGATGTATTGCGCCAGCACGGCATTGCGGCAGGCGCCCCAGGGCGAGCGCGTGCCGTTGAGGCCGGTGGCGAACTGGTCGAGATTGGTCTTGCCGAGCGGGATGGCGCCGAGCGCGACCAGGCGCTCGACGACGCTGGCCGAGCGTTGGGGCGTGTACGCGAAGGCGGGGCAGGCCGCCGTCGTGGGCACGCCGGCGAGGTCGATGTTGTCCTTGATCGCGAACGGGATGCCGTAGAGCGGCAGTTCCTGCGCCGGGCGTGCCTCCAGCGCTGCCAGGTACGGCTCCAGCTCCGCTTCGTCCAGCAGCCGGATGAACAGGCGGAACTCCGGGTTCAGCGCCGCGGCGCGCGCGCGCAGCCGCGCGATCAGCTGGCGCGGACGCAGCGCGCCGCTGCGGTAGGCTTGCTGCAGCGACGCGATGCGCAGGTCGTCCTCGTGCGCGGCTTGCCTCATGTTCCTGTCTCCTCCAGTACCAGCACGCGCTGGCCGGCGCGCACCGCCGATCCCGGCTGCAAGCGCACGTCCTTCACGGTGCCCGCGCGTGGCGCGGTGAGCGGGATCTCCATCTTCATCGATTCGAGTATCGCCAGCGTTTCGCCGGCGCTCACCGCTTGCCCGGGCGCGACGCAGACCTGCCACAGGTTGCCGGCGATGTGGCTGTCGATGGCGTGCTCGCCGTGGCCCAGCGCCTCGTCCTCGCCCACGTCGGGGGCGATCTCGCCCTCCTCGAAATGCGCCTGCCCGGTGGCGATCCAGCGCTCGCGCTCGGCGTCGAAGCCGTGGCGCTGGCGCTGGCGGAAACGCGCTATCGATTCGGCTTCGCGCGCCAGGAATTCCTGGTACTCGCCCAGGCGCAGCACGGTCTGCTCGATGCGGACCGGGTAACGCCCCAGCGGGAACTCGCGGCGGATGCGCTCGAGCTCTGCGGCCTCGACCGGGAAGAAGCGGATCTGGTCGAAGAAGCGCAGCAACCACGGCTTGCCGCCGAAGGCCGCCACCTCGCGGTAGCGGTTCCACATCTGCAGCGTGCGCCCGACGAACTGGTAGCCGCCCGGGCCTTCCATGCCGTAGATGCACAGATACGAGCCGCCGATGCCCACCGAGTTCTCCGCGGTCCACGTGCGCGCCGGGTTGTACTTGGTGGTGACCAGGCGGTGGCGCGGATCCAGTGGCGTGGCGACCGGCGCGCCGAGGTACACGTCGCCGAGGCCCATCACCAGGTAGTGCGCGGCGAAGACGATCCCGCGCACCGCTTCGATGTCATCGACCTCGTTGATGCGGCGGATGAACTCGAGATTGCTCGGGCACCACGGCGCGTCCTTGCGCACCGTGGTCATGTATTTCTCTATCGCGAGCCGGCAGGCCGGATCGTCCCACGACAGCGGCAGGTGCACGATGCGCGAGGGCACCTCGAGATTGTCGCGGGCGCAGACATCGGTCCACAGCGCGCCGATGCGCGCCAGCAGCGCGGCCAGCGGCAGCGTTTCCGGAACATAGTGCAGCTGCAGCGAGCGGATGCCGGGCGTGAGGTCCACGAGGCCCGCGAAGTCCTCGGCCTCGATGGCCTGCATCAGCGCGTGGGCGCGAAAGCGCAGCACCAGGTCGAGTTCCGGCGGCCCGATCTCGAGCAGCAGGTGCGTGTCGCCGGAGAGCCGCGCGACCAGCCGCGTGTCGCCTTCACCGGTGCTCATCACCACCGGCGAAGCGAGCGATACCGCCTCGGTGCAGTCCGGTGCGGTGCTCTCGAGCTGCGCGCATTCGCGCCGGCGCGCGGCGGCGAGCGCGCGCGCGCTGGCAAGATCGACTGGCACGAAGCGCAGCCGGTCGCCGGCCTTGAGCTGGCCGAGTTGCCACAGGTCGGCCTCGATCACGGTCACGGGGCAGACGAAGCCGCCGAGGCTGGGGCCGTCGGGACCGAGGATCACCGGCATGTCGCCGGTGAAGTCGACGGCGCCGACCGCATAAGGATTGTCGTGGATGTTCGAGGGATGCAGCCCCGCCTCGCCGCCGCTCTCGCGCGCCCATTCGGGCTTGGGTCCCAGCAGGCGCACGCCGGTGCGGCTGGAATTGAAGTGCACTTCCCAATCGGTGGCGAGGAACTGCTCGATGTAGCGTGGCGTGAAGTATTCGGGCGCGCCGTGCGGGCCGTAGATCACGCGCAGCCGGCGCAGCGCACCGGGCTCGGGCACCAGCGTCGGCGGCAACCGCGCGCCGGCCTGCGCGTCGGCGAGCGGGTGCAGGCGCAGCACGTCGCCGGCGCGCAGCGCGCGGCCGCCGTGGCCGCCGAACTGCCCCAGCGTGAAGGTGCTGCGGCTGCCGAGATAGGCCGGCAGGTCGAAGCCGCCGCGCACGCAGAGGTAGCTGCGCGCGCCGGCGCCCGCGATCGTGCCGAGTTCGACGCGCGCGAGCGCGGGCACGAACACCGTGGTGTTCATTGGCTGCGGCGCACCATCGATGCTGAACGGGATCGCGGCACCGGTGATCGCGATCACCGCGGCGCCGCAAAAGCGCAGCGTCGGACCGCTCATCGTGATTTCCAGCGCGGTCTCGCCCTCGGCATTGCCGAGCAGGCGGTTGCCCAGACGCAGCGCGCGATCGTCCATCGGCCCCGACGGCGGCACGCCGACGGCCCAGTAGCCGATGCGTCCGGGCCAGTCCTGCACCGTGCTCTGCGTGCCGGCGGCGAGGACCTCGACGGTGTGGCTGCTGCAGGCCAGTCCCTCGAGGCAGCGCGTCCACGGCTCGCCGCTGGCGAAGGGCGCGTCGGCGAGGATCTGGCGCAGGTAGTCGCGGTTGGTCTCGACGCCGTAGAGCCGTGTCGCGGCGAGCGCCCGGTCGAGCGCGGCGCGCGCCGCCTCGCGATCCGGCGCGTGCGCGATCAGCTTGGCGATCATCGGGTCGAAACTCGGCGGTATCTCGCAGCCGGCCTCGACCCAGGTGTCGATGCGAAGCCGCCTGCCGTCGGCCGGCGGGAACGCGACCTCGGTCAGCAGGCCGGGGCTGGGGCGGAAATCGCGCGCCGGGTCCTCGGCGTAAACACGCGCCTGGATCGCGTGACCGGCCGGAGCGAGCCCTGCCGCCAGTTCCGGGAGCGGCGGCAGCTCGCCCGCGGCCAGGCGCAGCATCCACGCGACCAGGTCCACGCCCCACACCTGCTCGGTGACGCCGTGCTCGACCTGCAGCCGCGTGTTCACCTCGAGGAAATTGAACGCGCCGCTGGCGCTGTCATAGACGAATTCGACGGTACCCGCGGAACGGTAGGACACCGCGCGTCCGAGGCGCACCGCCGCCGCGCACAGTGCCTCGGCCACGCCGGCGGGCAGGTTCGGTGCCGGGGCCTCCTCCACCACCTTCTGGTTGCGCCGCTGCACCGAGCAGTCGCGCACGCCGAGCGCGATCACCTCGCCCTGGCCGTCGCCGAAGATCTGCACCTCGAGGTGGCGCGCGCGCTCGATGTATTTCTCGAGGAACACGCCGGCGTCGCTGAAGTTGTTCTCGCCGAGGCGGCGCACGGTGTCGAACTGGCGCGCGAGCTCCTCGTCGTCGCGGCACACGCGCATCCCGATGCCGCCGCCGCCCGCGGTGCTCTTCAGCATCACCGGGTAACCGACGCGCGCGGCCGCGGCGAGTGCCGCTTCCACGGATTCCAGCAGTTCCGTGCCTTCGAGCAGCGGCACGCCGTGGGCCTTCGCCAGCGCGCGCGCGGTGTGCTTGAGGCCGAACACGCGCAGCTGCTCCGGCGTGGGTCCGACGAAGGCGATGCCCGCGGCGGCGCAGCGCTCGGCGAAGGCCGCGTTCTCCGACAGGAAGCCGTAGCCGGGATGGATGGCCGCGGCGCCCGCCTCGCGCGCGATCGCGAGGATGCGCTCGGCGTCGAGGTAGGTCGTGGCGGCCGCGCCCTCGCCGAGGCTCCAGGCCTCGTCGGCGTCGGTGACATGGCGGCTGGCGGCGTCGGCCCGCGCGTAGACGGCGACGGCGCCGGCGCCGAGCTCGCGCAGCGTGCGCGCGATGCGGCAGGCGATGGCGCCGCGGTTGGCGATCAGTACCTTGTCGAACATGGCTCAGTTCCACACCAGCACTTCGACCGGCGTCGGGTCGTAGGCATTGCAGGGGTTGTTCAGCTGCGGGCAGTTGGAGATCAGCACGATCACGTCGGTCTCGGCGCGCAGCTCGACGTACTTGCCGGGCGCCGAGATGCCGTCCTCGAACGTGAGCCCGCCCGCGGGCGTCACCGGCACGTTCATGAAAAAATTGATGTTGGCGCCGATGTCGCGCTTGTCGAGACGCCCGTCGTGCAGGCAGCCGCACAGGAAACTGTCGCGGCAGCTGTGCATGTGGCGCTTCTCCAGCGCGTAGCGCACGGTGTTGCTCTCCTGCGCGCAGGCGCCGCCGAGCGTGTCGTGCCGCCCGCAGGTGTCGGCGACGATCGTGAGCAGCGCTCGGCCCAGGTTCGAGTACAGCACGGTGCCGGTGGTGAGGTAGAGGTTGCCCTGGCGGCGCAGCGTGCGCTGCGGGTCGTAGCGCTCGCGCGGGTTGGCGCGCGCGAAGAACAGCGTGTCGACGGCCTGGTTGCCCTCGAGGTCGAGCAGGCGGATCGTCTGTCCCGCCGTGAGCTCGCCCACCCAGGGCTCGCCCGCCGGGATGACGTGGCGCAGGCAGGCATCGGCCGCCTCGCGCGTGCTGCTCGTCAGTGTCGCGGTGCTGGTGCTCATGGTCGCATCCTCACAGGTACAGGCGTTCGGTGTTGAGGAAACCGCGCGCGTTCTCGGCGCAGGAGCCGCGGCAATGCTGCGCGACCTCGGGGCCGGCGCGCAGCCAGGCGAGCTGCACCGGCTTCGGCGCGTAGCGCGGCGCGGGATCCAGCGGATGCTGCAGCGCGCTGAGCACCACCAGCGTGTCCATCGGCGCGTAGAGCTCGATGAAATCCCCGGCACGCGAATTGCCGGGCACGAAACGAAGCCCGCCGTCGGCCTCCACGTCCACGCGCGAGAACAGGTTCAGTACCATCAGCAGGTCCGACAGCCCCAGCCCCCACTTGCCGAGCTCGATCAGCAGGTTGTCGGTGCCGTTGCGGTGGCAGTCGTTGCGTAGCTGCTGGAACGACCCCGCGCCGTACTTTTCGCGCACCTCCGCGGCATCCAGCACGCCGCCGATGCTGTCGCTCCAGCCCGCGGTGTCGGCGGTGATCGCGGCCAGAACGCGGCCCATGTCGGAATAGAGGCAGTGGCCACGCGTGAGCTTCGCGGTGTGCTGGCACTTCAGCGAATCGGGCAGGTTGAGGCGCTCGGATTTCTCGAGGGCGTTGAACATCAGCGTGGCGACGTTGGCACCGCCCTCGAGATCGGTCAGGCGCAGCAGCTGGCCGCGGCGCAGCACGAAGGAGCGGTGGCCGCCGCCGGGCAGCAACTCCTC
Source organism: Pseudomonadota bacterium (assembly GCA_022705125.1). Next base: position 5,898 of record JAKJFB010000036.1, on the reverse strand, counting down.
GACTACGGCGGGTGACGGAGTGTCGTGCAATGTCATGTGAACCTCCGGTTCGGGCGACGGAACAGCCGGGAGCGCGCAACACAGCGTGCGTTCTCCCGGGCTTTTGTCCCGCCGTGTAACCTCGAAGGAGGTCGATGACTCTCGGACCAGTCACCTGCGTGCAGGCCGGAACCCTAGTCATCCATTTCCGGATTGTGGTGCGTGGCGTCCGGCGCACCGGACCGCTCTCGTTCGACAATTGATTAAGCCAGATTCATGCCAATGCGGGCGTTCGCGGTGTCACCGCGCCTGCATGGCGCAACGGTCTCCCGTTGCGCCGACAGGATGCACCATCGCCGCGCGTTACGCACCACCATTGTGCGCCGAGCTGAGCCGAAGCAGTGCCGATACGCGGCGCGGGGCCTCCGCAGCCGAGCGTCGTGGCCAGCTGGCAGGCTTCTTGCTCAGCCTGTGTGACGGCATTTCATCGAAGCGCACACCGGGGACATCGACCATGGCATCACGAATCGGAGTCTTGTACACGCGCGCACGGCGCGCCGCGGGCGGGCTGCTGCTCGCCACCACCCTGCTCGGCGTCGCTGCCCCGACGCTGGCGGCCGAGAAGAAGAGCTTCACGCTCGCCTGGAGCATCTACGCCGGCTGGATGCCCTGGCCCTACGCCGAGCAGTCCGGGATCCTGAAGAAGTGGGCCGACAAGTACGGCATCACGATAGGGCTCAAGCAGCTCGACTACATCGAGGGAATCAACCAGTACACGGCCGGGCAGTTCGACGCGGTGCTGGTCACCAACATGGATGCGCTGACGATTCCCGCCGCCGGCGGTGTCGACACCTCGATCGTGATCGTGGGCGACTACTCCAACGGCAACGACGGGCTGGTGCTGAAGGGCGCGGACAAGCTCGCCGATATCAAGGGACAGAAGGTGAACCTGGTGGAGCTGTCCGTGTCGCACTACCTGCTGGCGCGCGCACTGGACAGCGTGGGCCTCTCCGAGAAGGACATCCAGGTGGTCAACACCTCGGACGCAGACATCGTCGCCGCGTGGAGCACTCCCGATGTCACCGCCGCCGCGGCGTGGAACCCGCAGCTGGCCGAGATGGCGAAGCAGGCAGGCACGCACCTGGTCTACGACTCCTCGCAGATTCCCGGCGAGATCCTCGACGCGCTCGCGATCAACACCGCGACGCTCGAGGCCAACCCGGAGTTGGCCAAGGCGCTCACCGGTGCCTGGTTCGAAACGGTGGCGCTGATGAGCAAGGGTGACGCGGCGGCCGCGGCAGCCAGGACGCAGATGGCGCAGCTCTCGGGCACCGACCTGGCCGGCTACGAGTCGCAGCTGAAGACGACGAAGCTGTTCTACACGCCGCAGGAGGCGCTCGCCTTCGCGACGGCGCCCGCGCTGCTCGCCTCGAACGACCTGGTGCGCAAGTTCTCGTTCGACCACGGTCTGCTCGGCGAGGGTGCTCCCGATGCCGATCACATCGGCATCGAGTTCCCGGGTGCCCGGGTGCTCGGCGACCCGAAGAACATCAAGCTGCGCTTCGATGCGCGCTTCGTGCAGATGGCCGCAGAAGGAAAGCTGTAACACCGATTACGGCGCGTTCGACCCTCCCTGGCCGCCTTCGGGCGGCTTTTTTTCATGCAGGCGTGCATTGCTGTCGCGCACAACATCGTGTTGCTGCAGGGGGCAGGTGTCGCGCATCAGCCGCGAGCCTCCAGCAGCGCGGCGCTGATCAGCAGCGCCGCGCCACACCACTCGCCCGCCGACAGCGAGCCGCCCTCGAGCCACAGCGCCGAGACCACGGCGATCAGCAGTTCCAGCACCACGATCATCGCCGCGCGTCCGGCCTCCATGTGTGTCACGCCCCATTGCGTGCCGATGTTGCCGGCCAGCAGCCAGCAGGCGCCGAAGGCGCAGGCCAGCGCCAGCAGCGACGCCGGCGGCGGTTCCACGGGCCAGTGCTGTACGCCCGAGAGCAGCAGCAGCGCGCAGAACACCGCGACGCCGAGGTACATCATGAGGATCTTCGGCGCCACCGCCAGCGCTGGGGTGGCGCGGAAGACCACGTTGTTCATCGCGTAGGCGAAGCCCGAGGCTGCCGCCAGCAGGTCGATCCACCCGGGCGGATTCTCGAGGATGCGCGTGCCGCCGAGGATCAGCCACGCGCCGGTAATGGCGCAGAGCGCGGCCAGGGCGCGCCGTCGCGTCAGGCGCTCGCCCAGGAACAGCAGACCGCCGAGGATGGCCCACAGGGGCATGGTGTAGAACAGCGACATCGCCCGCACCACGTCGCCGTACATCAGGCTGGAGCTGAAGGCGATGGTGGCGAAGCCGCCGAGGCAGAAAACACCTGCCAGCGTGCGCCACTCGGGCAGCAGTGCGCGGCACCGGCGCGCGAGCAGCGGCAGTGCCACCAGTGCCACCGTGCCGTGGGCGACCAGCAGCAGTGCCGCCCCGCCCAGTCCGCCGGCCTCGAACAGCTTGAGCGGCAGCCAGGTCAGGCCCCAGATCATCGAGGCGCCGAGCAGCGCCAGCACGGGCAGGCGCTGCGAGACCGCGGCGCCGCTCATCGCCGCGCGACCGGAAAGGTGTCGCGGGCGCGAAAGAACGCCATGTCGTGGTTGGGCCAGAGCTCCGCGCCCGATTCCGCGCCGATGCGCTTGAGCTTGCGGATGCTCGCGAGTGCCAGATCGGTGCGCTCGCGCCAGCACAGCCCCGGGGCGATTTCCGCGTCGAGGTTCTCCTGCAGGTCGGCCGCGTCGCCGCACAGCAGCACGGGCTTGCCTTCTGGCAGCTCGATCAGCAGCGACATGTGGCCCGCGGTGTGTCCCGGCGTCTCGATGAGTTGCACGCCCGCCGCGAGTGTCGCTTCGCCCGCGTGTTCGCACCAGTGCGCCCCGTGCGCGAAGTCGTCGCGAAAGTAGGCCTCGTCCGCCTGCTCGCGCATGGCCTGGAGCTCGGCGCGATGCACGTGCACCTCGGCGTGCGCGAACTCGTGCAGCCCGCCGCCGTGATCGAAGTGCAGGTGACCGCACACCACGCAGTCGATGTCGCGGACATCGAGCCCGAGGCGCGCCAGCCGTGCCGGGAGCCGGTCGGCCGCGGTGACCTCGGGCGGGCCGAAGGGGAAGGCGGGATTCCCGTACCACTGCGCGCGCAGCGCCGGTTCGCTCAGCTTGCGGTAATCGCAGCCCACGTCGTAGAGGATGCGGCCGTTGGCGGTCTCGACCAGGTAGGCGAGGATCGGCGCCTCGATGATCACCCCGGCGCCGGTGCCGCGCGTCGACAGGGTCTTCTCGTAGCGCTGGGTGCCGCACAGCAGCGGCCAGAAACGGGTGACGGCGGTCAAGGCGTGGTGCTCCGGTGATGAATGCTCAGTGCCCGGTCAGGAAGGAGACGCCATCGACGCCCACGAAGGTGGCGCCACGGTTGCCGGTCACGTCCAGATCGAGCGGGTCCTCGTGCACCACGCGCCGCACGCGGTAGCGGTGGTAGCAGGCCAGCTGGTTTGCCAGCGGGATCAGCTGCGCCAGCCCGGCGCCAAACAGGCTGCGATGCAGCGCGGGCAGGCGGTGCCAGGGCTGGTTCGGCTTCTCGTGGTGCGCGTTGTGGAAGCCGAAGTTGAGCGTCAGCAGGTTCAGCCACGGCCAGCGCAGCGAATGCGGGTTGCTGAAGGTGTGGCTCGCCTCGAAGGCCGCGTCGAACTGCTTTGCCTGCGCGCCCGGCGCCTGCTCCAGGGTCTCGAGCAGCGGGTAGGTGTGCTGGTACGCGTCCATGAAGCGCAGCAGGTGCAGCATCAGCAGGTAGGCGATCGCGTAGCAGGCGAGGGCCGCGGGCGCGAGGAGGCCCGCAGCCGCGAACAGGATGCCGCGCACCAGCAGGATAGCGACGACGCGGGGCCGCTGGGCCTTGCGCGTGGGCATCACGAAGGGAAGCACCGGCACCAGCCAGTGCATGAGCAGGTCGACGGCGGGGATGTACAGCCACTCCAGCGCCTGCAGCGCGCGCAGCAGCAACGGGTGGCGCAACAAGCGCGTGCGGAAGTTGAATGCCACCACGTCGGCGCGGTCCACGTGGTGGCGAAAATGCTTGTGGCGCAGGCCCTCGTAGCTGCCGTAGCAGGCGCCGCAGAGCCACAGCAAGGCCGCGCCCGCGCGCGCATTGAAGGCGTTGTCGCGGAACAGGGTGTTGTGCGCGCATTCATGCACCAGGTACGCCGCGATGACCATCGCGTGCGCCAGCAGCAGGGTGCCGGCAACGGCGGGCGCGATCGCGCCGCGCGTGATCAGCCACCAGCCGGCGGCGTAGCCGCCAAACGCGTAGGCGAAGGCGAGCAGGTTGGGCGCCACGCCATCGCGGTGGCGGAACAATCCGGGATGCAGGAGTGCAGGGCACCAGGAGGACATCGGGTTTCCATGGTGGGCCGTCCCACGGGGTCTACGCATTGCCGGCCGTCCGGCAACGGGTCTTCAGGAAGCATCGCGCGTTGGACTGCAGCCTGTCGAGTCGCAATCGTGCAGTGATCGAGCAACATTCACGCCAGTGCCGCGGCACGCGTCACGAAGCGGCTTTCTGCGGTGCGCTGCGGGCATGTCATGCGCGATTGCGGTGCGTTGCGGGCGTGATTGCACCGCAACGGCGCGCTGCTCGTGCGAACTGGCGGGCATTCGTGCGCACAGCAGCTCCCGATGGTTGGCATGTTCCGTGCATTTGGCCTTGCAACAGACGACCAGGGATCCGGCATCCGACCATGAAACGAGCGATCAACATCCGGCCGACGCGGTTGCACGCGCTCATGCTCGCCCTGCTGCCGTTCGTGCTGCTCGCCGGGATCTACGTGTCGGCCTCGCTGGCACGCCATGCCACGAACCCCAATGACCGCCTGCTGCCCAGCGTGAGCCAGCTCGCCGACGGCGTGCGGCGCGTCGCGTTCCAGGAGGACAAGCGCACCGGGCGGATCATCCTGTGGAGCGACACCCGTGCCAGCCTGCAGCGCCTCGCCTGGGGCGTGGGGATCAGCACCGCGTCCGGGCTGGTGTTCGGGATGATGCTCGGGATGTTCCCGCTGGTGCGCAGCACCTTCGCGCCCACCGTCGCGGTGCTGTCGCTGATTCCCCCGATGGCGGTGCTGCCGATCATCTTCGTGATGTGCGGCCTCGGCGAGGTCTCCAAGGTGGTGCTGATCGTGCTCGGCATCGCGCCGGTGATCATCCGCGACATGCAGGGGCGCGTGCAGGACCTGCCGCGCGAGCAGCTGATCAAGGCGCAGTCGCTGGGCGCCTCGAGCTGGCAGATCGCGCTGCGCGTGGTGTTGCCGCAGGTGCTGCCGCGCCTGCTCGACGCGCTGCGGCTGTCGCTCGGTGCGGCGTGGCTGTTCCTGATCTCGGCCGAGGCGATCGCCGCCGAGGACGGGCTCGGCTACCGCATCTTCCTGCTGCGCCGTTACCTTGCGATGGACGTGATCCTGCCCTACGTGGCGTGGATCACGCTGCTCGCCTGGCTGATGGACCGCGCCCTGCGCGAGCTGCATCGCAAGGCCTTCCCCTGGCTGCACGCGAACACCGCCACCGGAGAGGCGCCATGAGCTTCATCAGCATCCGCCACCTGTGGAAGGAGTACGGCCGGCGCGTCGTGCTGGAGAACATCTCGCTCGATTTCGAGCGCGGCGAGTTCGTCAGCATCGTCGGCGCCTCGGGCTGCGGCAAGACCACGTTCTTCAAGATGCTGCTCGGCGAGGAGAGGCCCACCCGCGGCACGATGCTGCTCGATGGCAAGTCCTGGCCCGCGGAGCCCGGCGCCGATCGCGGCGTGGTGTTCCAGCGCTACTCGGTGTTCCCGCACCTCACAGCACTGCAGAACGTGATGCTCGGCCTGGAATGCCGCGACGCGATGCTGAG
>JAKJFB010000369.1 GCA_022705125.1 Pseudomonadota bacterium | reverse complement strand
CTGGCACCGGCGGAAAACAGGGATGGAACCGCGGCGGGCACCCCGGTCAGCAGACCCACGAGCGCAACGCGGCCGCCCCTGCGCGTAGCTGCCACCGAGCGATCGATCGTCGTCGCGCCACCGACCTCCACCGTCAGGTCCACACCGTGCACGCCGGTGAGCGCCCGCACCGCCGCGTCCCACTGCGGTTGCGCGACGTAGTCGATGGTCTCGTCGGCACCGAGACTGCGCAGGCGCGCGCAGCGTTGCGGGCCGGACGAGGTCATGATCACGCGCGCGCCGAACAGCTTGGCAAACTGCAAGGCGAACACCGAGACACCACCGCCCCCTTGCAGCAATACCGACATGCCCGGCAGCAAGGGTGTCGCGCCGCACAGCGCGTGCCACGCCGTCACGCCCGCGCATGGCAGGGCAGCCCCCTCCCCGAAATCCAGGTGTGCCGGCAACACCACTGCCTCGCCGTGATGCACGACCAGTTCCTCCTGCATCACGCCCGGCAGGCCGCTGCCGCGGCACAGCACGCCGGTTGTGGCCTGCCACGGGCCGCCAATCCAGTCGGGATTGAAAGCGAGCGCCACGCGATCGCCGACCCGGAGTCGATACACATCGGGCGCGGTCTCGATGACTTCGCCCGCGCCGTCCGAGCACGGGATCAGCCCGGCGGGCCCGCGCACCCCGATCGCACCGGACAAGGCCAGAAAGTCGCGATAGTTGATCGACGCGGCCCGCATGGCAATGCGCACCTGTCCCGGCCCGAGGGGGCCGGGCGCCGGCCGGTCCTCGATCACGAGGGAATCCACGCCCTCGGGCGTGCGCGAGACAAAGGTTTTCATCGCTGCATCGCCACGTCATCGACCGGGCGAAAGTGTTCGGCGAAAACGCTTTGTTTTGACGTATTCAGCATGTTCCGAATATGCTGAATCTTCAGTTGCGAGTCAATCGATCGGGCCGTGGTGGCCGGCTCGACCCGCGTGCTCGCCCGCGGCGCCAGGTCGGCAACCGCGCAGTGTCACGCATGCCGCGCAGAGAATCCGGAGCAAGGAGATTTGACATGATTGGAGAAGATCCGCTGGACCTCGGCGGCCAGGTCGCATTCGTCACCGGCGCGGGCCAGGGCGCCGGGCGCGCCATCGCGCTGGCACTGGCGCGTCACAACGCGGGCGGCGTGGCGGTCAACGATTTCGTCGCCGAGCGCGCCGAGGCCGTGGCGGCGGAGATCAGGGCGCTCGGGGTGGCGGCCGTCGCCGCGCCCGCCGACGTGGGCGACCACGCCTCGGTGCAGTCGGCCATGACCACCGCGGCCGCGGCGCTCGGCCCCATCACCCTCCTCGTGAACAATGCCGGCAATGCCGGACCCGACGTCCAGATGCGTGCCTCGCCGCTGTTCTGGGAAACCGCGCCGCAGGAATGGGACCGCTACTTCCGCACCAACCTGCAGGGCGTGATGAACTGCTGTCACGTGGCACTGCCGGGCATGGTCGCGCAGGGCAAGGGCCGCATCGTCACGATCGTCTCGGACTCCGGGCGCATCGGCGAAGCGAAGCTCGTCGCCTATTCGGCGGCGAAGGCCGGCGCCGCCGGCTTCGTGCGTTCCATTGCCCGGGAGGCGGGGCGCTTTGGCATCACCTCGAACGCGATTTCGCTCTCGACACTGGAGCCGCCACTCCCCGAGCCGGCACGGACCGAGTTTCTCGCCAGCGAACGCGCCAAGGCGCACGTGGCGCGCTACATCATTCGCCGCTTCGGACAGCCCGACGACGTCGCCAACATGACGCTCTTCCTGTGTTCGGACGCCGCCTCGTGGATCACCGGGCAAACCTATCCCGTCAACGGCGGGTACTCTTTTGCCCAGTGACAGCCGCCGGCTGAACGCAACATCCCGTCCAGACACCGGAGGACTATCGTGAGCATCGACCAGACCGCACTCGCGACGCTGATCGCGAAGGAGGAAATCCGCGAACTCGTCCTGCTCTACTCGCGCGGCGTCGATCGCAAGGACGGCGCACTGCTGCGCACGCTCTACACCCGGGACGCCACGGATACGCATGGCGATACGTTCGACGGAGCGGCCGAGGACTATGTCCAGTTTCTCGAGCGCGCCTTCCCGTACATGCGCTACAGCGGTCACCATGTCTGCAATCACCTGATCTCCATCAGCGGCGATGAGGGCGAAGGCGAGGTCTATGCCATCGCTTACCACATCATTCCCGACGGCAAGGACGGATGGATCGAGGATCTGATGTGCGCCCGCTACATCGACCGCTACCGCAAGGAAGACGGCCGGTGGCGTTTCGCCAAACGTGTAGTCACTTACGATATGCGCAGCCAGCACCCGTTCCCGGCAAACGGTTCGACCGCCGCGCAGCTCGATGATCCGGGCTTCGGCGCGCTGCACAGCCGCCTGTTCGCCCGCGGCCCGCGCGCCTAGGAGCCTGCGCCACGCAGCGCGGGGCTGGCACACTCGGGATCAGTGTGCGCTGCGCCCCAGGCGCTGGCGAAACTCGCGCGGCGTTTCCCCGGTGGCGCGGCGAAACGCGAAGCAGAAGCCCGACGGTGAGGCAAAGCCCAGCGCGTAGGCAATCGCCTTGACGCTCTGCCCGGTGGCCAGCAGCCGCCGGGCATGCGCCACGCGGCTGCTTTCCACGTACTCGCCGATGGAGCAGCCGCGGCTGGTGCGAAAACCCCGGGTCAGCTGCCGCACCGACAGGCCGCAAAGCGCCGCCAGCTCGGCCAGCGTCGGTATCCTGCCCTCTTCGCGCAGCCGCTCATCGACCAGCCGCAGCCGCCAGGACGCCAGGCCGCGCACCCGCGCCTCATCGTCCAGCGCGGTGCAGTAACGGGCCAGCTCGATGGCCAGCTGCGTCGCGATCAGTTCGACCAGCACATCGCTGGCAAATCCCGGATTGCGCGCCTCCTCGGCCAGGCGCAGCAGCAGGCTGCGAATATTCGCCTCCCGGATATCGAGCCCGGCCATCAGGCGGCGCGCATCCCACTGCAGTTCGCCGTCGAACCAGTCGCGCAGCGATTCCGGGTGCAGCTGGCAGATGATCGAGGTTTGCTGGCCGCAGTCATCGCTGCGGGCACGCATGGCCTCGCCGGGAGGCACCATGAACAGGGCACCAATGCGCTCGAATCGATGCGGGCTCCAGCGATCGGGGAAGCAGGCGCGCGCATTGCGCGGTCGCGGCGTGAGGCAGAGATCCAGTTGATACCGGTCCTGGCAGAACAGGTTGTCGGCCGGCTCGGCAAAATGGAAACGGACGAGTTGCGCGGTCGCCACCGGCACACGCAGCTCCGCCTCGATGGTCATCACGTCACCAGCAGAGCGTTCCATCCCGTCGCTGCCTTCACT
>JAKJFB010000368.1 GCA_022705125.1 Pseudomonadota bacterium | reverse complement strand
CACGCCGCCCGCCGCGAGCACGGGTACACCGCTACTGCGCGCGGCATCGACCACCTGCGGCACGATCGAGAATGTGCCGATGTTGCCGGTGTGTCCGGCGGCATCGTAGCCCTGGGCGATGATCACGTCGGTGCCGGCGGCGATCTGCTTTTTCGCCTGGCGCGGCTTGCCGACCAGGCCCCAGACCTGGATGCCCAGCTGGTGCGCGCGCTCGAGCATGAACTCCGGCGAACCCAGGCCGGAGGCGATGACGGGCACCTTCTCGTCGAACAGCACCTCGAGCTGGTCGAGCGAACGCTTCTGGTCGAGCCCGCCCCAGTTCGAGATCTCGAGTTTCTCCTTCGGATCCGGGACCTGGTACTTCTGCTTGATCATCTCGGTGTACTCGCGTTGCGCGCGAGGGATCATCGCGTAGAGCTCTTCGAGGCTCTTTTCCTCGGGAACCGAGGCCGGCAGCACCAGGTCGATGCCGAAGGGCTTGCCGTGCACGCGCTCGCGGATCCACCTGATGTCGGCGGCTATGTGCTCCGGCGGATGCATCGCCTCGCCGAGCACCGCGAAGCCGCCCGCGTTGATGACGGCCACGGCCACGTCCTTGCAGTGCGTGAATGCGACGATCGGGTACTCGATGCCGAGCTGGTCGCAGAGTCTGGTGTGCAGTGGATTGCGCATGTCTGTATTCCCGGAGGTTGGAATTGCGTCTCTGACGAAGCGAATCTAATCGCTCGCCGGCGCAATTGAAACCGGCTGGCGCGCCGGATCGCGCGCCTGACCGGAAATGAGATCCGATCGGCCTGATTTGATCCGCGGCATCTGGTGGCGCCATGGGTGCAGCGCATAGAATGCGGTCGAAGACAGCCGTCACAGCCAACAACGGGTAATCGCGATGAAGCCGGCGCCTTTCGACTATTACGCACCCGAAACCCTGCAGGAAGCTGTTGGGCTGCTCGCCAGGTTCGATCAGGACGGCGTCGAAGCCAAGATCCTCGCCGGCGGCCAGAGCCTGATGCCGATGCTGAGCATACGGGTGGCGCGCCCCGAGGTGCTGGTCGACCTGCGCAAGCTGCGGCTGCTCGATTACATCCGCGACGACGGCGAGACGATCGCCATCGGCGCGATGGCCTCCAAGCGCGCCGCCGAGGATTCGTCGCTCATTCGCGAGCGCCAGCCGCTGTTCCACGCGGCGACGCTGAACATCGGCCACCGCCAGATCCGCAGCCAGGGCACGGTTGGTGGCTCGTTTGCGCACGCCGATCCGGCCGCGGAATATCCGGCCGCTGCGATCGCGCTGGACATGCGCATGAAGGCGGTCGGACCCCAGGGCGAGCGCACGATCGATGCGCGCGATTTCTTCGTGACCTACCTGACCACGGATCTCGCCTCGAGCGAGATCCTGACCGAGGTGTGCATGCCCGTGCTGGCCGCGGGCACCGGCTGGTCCTTCCGCGAGATCTCGCGGCGCAAGGGCGACTTCGCGCTTGCCGGCGCGGCGGTGCTGCTCTCGCTGGCGGGCGGGCGCATCGGCAGCGTGCGCATCGTGGTGTTCGGCGTCAACGCGACGGCGGTGCGGCTGTCGTCCGCGGAACAACTCGTGCTCGGGCAGGCGCCGGATGACGCGCTGTTCCGGGAGGCCGGGCTCGCCGGGTCGGTCGAGGTCGAGGAACCCCTCGCCGACGTGCACGCCTCGGCGGATTTCCGCCGCCACCTCGTGTCGGTGGTGGTGGCGCGCGGGCTGGCCGAGGCGTTGTCGCGCGCGCGGCCATCATGACGCGGGCGTATTGCACCGATTGCACGGAAGGAGGCAACTGACCATGACGCAGCAACACAAGGTCCGGCTCAGCGTGAACGGCAGGGCGTACGAACGCGAGGTCGAGCCGCGCACGACGCTCGTCGATTTCCTGCGCCACGAGCTCGGCCTCACGGGCACCCACGTCGGCTGCGAGCACGGTGTGTGCGGCGCCTGCACGATCATCAAGGACGGCAAGGCCGTGCGCAGCTGCCTCATGCTCGCGGTGCAGGCCGACGGTGCCGAGTTGCAGACCGTCGAGGGTCTGCACGGTGAAAACGGGTTGCACCCGATCCAGGACGCCTTCATCGAGAAGCACGGGCTGCAGTGCGGCTTCTGCACGCCGGGGTTCCTGATGAGCACGGTGGAATTGCTCGGCGATCACCCGGACCCGAGTGACGAGGACATCCGCGAGGCGCTGGGCGGCAACCTGTGCCGCTGCACCGGATACCAGAGCATCATGGAATCGGTGCGTCTGGCGGCCGCGAAGCTGCGCGCGGGTGCGGCCGTGCAGGCCGACTGAGCAACCAACCGGGAAGGGACACGCCATGAGCATCAGAATACCCACCTCGCTGGACGAGTTGCCGACCACCGCACGCCGTTTCGTGGGCAAGGAGGTCCGGCGCGTCGAGGATCGCGCGCTGGTCACGGGACGCGCGGAATTCATCGACAACCTCGTGCTGCCCGACATGCTCCACTGCGCGATCCAGCGCAGCCCCCATCCGCATGCGCGCATCGTGCGCATCGATACCAGCCGGGCCGAAGCGCACCCGGGCGTTGCCGCGGTGCTCACCGGCGCCGACCTCGAGCGCTGGTGCAACCCGATGGGCACCGCGCCCGCCGGCTGGGGGCCGTACAGCCTCGCGGTCGGCAAGACGCGCTTCGTCGGCGAACCGGTGGCCGCGGTCGCTGCCAGCAGTCGCTACATCGCGGAAGACGCCTGCGAACTGATCGACGTGGAGTACGAGCTGCTGCCGGTGGTGGCCGACCCCTGCGTGGCGACCGACCCGGAGAGCGCGTTGCTCTACGAGGAGAACGGCACCAACCTGATGCTGGACCGCGCCTTCACCTGGGGCGACATCGACGGCGTCTTCGCCGCGGCCGACAAGGTGTTCAGCGCCAAGTTCCGCTGGAACCGCGTCGGCGCCAATCCGACCGAAACCTTCGGCTGCGTGTGCCAGTGGGACCTGGTGCAGGAGCGCCTGACCTGCCACGGCGCCTACCAGACACCGGGCTTCATGGCGCTGGGGCGCGCGCACACGCTGAAGCTGGCCGCGAACCAGATCAACATCATCAGCCATCCGCAGGGCGGGGGGTTCGGCGGCAAGGGCGGGCCGCGCGGCACCGACATCGCGGCGCTGCTGTCGCGCAAGGCCGGCGGGCGACCGGTGAAGTACATCGAGGACCGCATGGAATACCTGCTGGCCGGCGGCGGCCAGTCCTGGGACCGCTACTACGACGCGGCGCTCGCGGTGAGAGCCGACGGCACCGTGACCGGGTTCCGCGTGCGGTTGCTCGATGACCAGGGCGCGAGCGCGGAGGGTTATGGCACGATATCGGTGGCGAAG
>JAKJFB010000367.1:295-3354 GCA_022705125.1 Pseudomonadota bacterium | reverse complement strand
GGGCTACAACGGCAGCACCCCGGGCCCGACGCTCGAGGCCGTGGAAGGCGACCGCGTGCGCATCTTCGTGACCAACCGCCTGCCCGAGCACACCACGATCCACTGGCACGGCCTGTACCTGCCGAGCGGCATGGACGGCGTGGGCGGCCTGAACCAGCCGCATATCCAGCCCGGCGAGACCTTCGTCTACGAGTTCACGCTGCGCCAGCACGGCACGCACATGTACCACCCGCACGCCGACGAGATGGTGCAGCTCGCGGTGGGCATGATGGGCCTGTTCATCATCCACCCCGCGCAGGGCGAGCCCACGCCGATCGACCGCGACTACTGCTTCCTGCTGCACAACTGGGCGCTGCACCCGGGCACCTGGCGCCCCGATCCCTCGATCATGACGGAGTTCGATCTCTGGACCTTCAACTCGAAGGTGTTTCCCGCGATCGAGCCGCTGGTCGCGCGCACGGGCGAGCGGGTGCGCATCCGCGTCGGCAACCTGTCGATGCACGAGCACCCGGTCCACCTGCACGGCGTGCAGTTCCACGTCACGGGCGGCGACGGCGGGCGCCTGCCGCAAGCGCTCTGGCGCACCGAGGTGACGGAGCTCGTCGGCGTCGGCCAGATGCGCGATATCGAGTTCGTCGCGATTGCCGGCGACTGGGCCCTGCACTGCCACAAGTCGCACCACACGATGAACGCCATGGGGCACGGCATCGCCAACCCGCTCGGCGTGGACCAGCGCGGCGTGGAACAGGACATCCGCGCGCTGCTGCCGGGCTACATGGCGATGGGTGAAAAGGGCATGGGCGAGCACCAGGACCACACCGACTCCGGGCATATGCAGGGCCCCGAGAACACCTTGCCGATGATGATGGGCAAGGGCCCGTTCGGAAACCTGGAGATGGGCGGCATGTTCACCGTGCTGAAGGTGCGCGACGAGCTCGCGCCGGGCGACTTCCGCGACCCGGCCCCTACCGCAATCCGCCGGGCACCGTGGCGCGGCGCATCAGCAACGACCCGGATTTCGGCCGTCCGGTGCGCCGCGCAGCCGCGCGTTGAGGCTGTCGACGACTTCCGCCCAGTCGGCGTCGTCGGCGATCTGTTCGCGCAGGAACTGCGCCTGCGAGGCACTCCAGCAACACGCTTCCGCCAATGGGACATGCGGCGCCAGCGGTCGGTGGGTCGCGATGAATTGCTCGATGCTCGCGGCGTCATCGGGCAGGCCCAGCTGGCGGAACAGGTCGCCCAGGGCATGAACAGGACTTTCCATGGTCATTTCCTCCCGTGCGTTGGCGTGGCAACGATCCGCAGCGCGCACGCGCAGATCCGCTCGTGACGATGGCCCCGCATCCGCGCTCGCGCTAGCGGATTGCCGCGGCCCGCGCATTCGCCGCCCGGCCCATGCCGCCTCGCATCAGCGCCTCTTCGCGTCGCGCATGGCGATGGAAGTAGCGCACGAATTCCTCGTCGCGCCCGGGCCCCGCGGCGCGCACCAGCGCGTCGATGCTGCGCTGCCCCTCGGCCAGGCTGCGCGGGCGCCTGCCGAGCAGCGCCTGCATGTCCGCAAGCTCCATCGCCTCGATCTCGGGCCCGATCTCGGCCTGGTTGCGCAGCCGCGCCAGCAGGCGCAGATCCATTTGCAGCCGATGGCGGCGAAAGGAATCCTCGATGTGCGGCAGCTGCTCCTGTTCGAGATTCTCCCGGAGCGTGTCGAATAGCGCCGACACATAGGGCCGTGCGGCCGCGGGCAGCGCGACGTCCTCGAGCGTGATGCCCATCGCCTCGGCAATCGCCTCGGCGGTGGCGCACTTGGACCACACGTCCTGCGCGAGCCACTCGGCATGCTCGTCGCGCGGATTCAGCTTCTGCACCACGGGCGCGAGCGCCAGTGCCGTGGTGAGCATGCCGATCACGCTGTAGTAACGGATCCTGTCGTCATCGAGCGGCGTGCCGCTGAACTCGCTGTAGTAGCGGAACCAGTCCGGCAGGTTGCCCGTGGGATACCAGACATCGCGCGTGCGGATGTGCGCGAGTTCGCGCATCGGGTCGCCGAGCGCACCGAGCTCCCAGTCCACCACGGCCTGCACGCGCCCGTCACGGAACAGGAACTGCCCGGGGCCGGTGTCGCCCTGCACCAGCACCAGCTTCTCCGGCATCGGCGGCAGATTGCGCCTGAGCCACTGGCAGGCGAAGGTCACCAGCGGCACCGGCTCGCTGAGCAGCGGAAAATGCCCGCGCTCCCAGACCGACAGGTCATTGCCCACCAGCTGCTCGGCGTTGAGCGGCACGGCCAGCCCGATCTCGGCGAACTTGCCGGCCGGGATCGCGTGCCACCGGGCCATCACGCGCGCGAAGTCGCGCGCCACGGCGTCGCGCTCGGCGGCGCTTGCGATCCGGGTGAAATCGTTGACGCCCTCGACGAAGCCGAGGATCGCCGCGTTCGGCTCGTCGCTGCTCGCAATCACCTCGGGCACCGGGATGCCTTCATCGCGCAGCAGCTTCAGCAGCTGCACCTCACGCTGCAGCCCGTACTCCTGGATGTAACCGAAGTCGCCGCCGCGATCGCCGCGGATGTAGTACTTCGCGCTCGTGCCGCCGCCAGCGACGTCGACGAACCAGCCCGGACGGCCGCCGGCCTCGCGCCCGCCCTGGCGGGTACTCGCGGTGATGCGCCCCTGCAGCACGCGCTCGGCCCAGGGGAATACGTCCTTCTCGGTGAGCAGTGCGGACACGGAACGGCCTCCAGGGAATTCCTCCGCTCTGGCAACCAGCGGCGCCGGAGCGGCGGGGAATCATCGCGCGATCATTGATACGAAGGCAAACAGCCGCTCGGGTATATCCGCTGCATATACTCGCGGACCATGCGCGTGGCGCAGAAGCGCGGCCCGTTCGTCTGCAGGCTGCGGCGCATCATCGCCACCCAGCGCTGCGGCACGCCGTCGGCGTCGCGTTCGTGGAACAGCGGGATCACCTCGTGCTGCAGCAGGTCGAACAACGTGTTGGCGTCGCGGTAGTCCTGCGCCTGGTGATCGCCGTCCACGTCGCCATTGATCGCCCAGCCGTTG
>JAKJFB010000367.1:0-273 GCA_022705125.1 Pseudomonadota bacterium | reverse complement strand
CCGCCCACCAGCCGTCGAGCACCGACAGCTGCAGGCCACCGTTGAGGCTCGACTTCATGCCACTGGTCCCGCTGGCCTCGAGCGGCGGGCGCGGCAGGTTTACCCACACGTCGCAGCCGGCGACGAGTTGCCCGGCGATGGCCATGTCGTAGTCCTCCAGGAACGCAGCCCGCCCGGCAACGCTCGGCGCGCGCTTGAGCGCGAACAGGTGGCGCACGATCTCCTTGGCGTCGGCGTCGGCGGGATGGGCCTTGCCGGCGAAGATGAACTGGA
>JAKJFB010000366.1 GCA_022705125.1 Pseudomonadota bacterium | reverse complement strand
CGGCAGGTACCAGGACTCCGGTGCTTGCGGACTCGGTTGCGTTACCGCCAGTCGCTGGGCCGAGACGGCGCGTATCTCGGCGAATTCGATGTGGTCCAGAGACCAGTCGCGATAGCGGGCGCGAAACGGTCCGGCGGCGGGATCGGTCGTGATCGACACCCCGGGATAACGCCGACCCAGGAAGCGTTGCCATTGCGCGGCATCGCGCCACTCGCCTCCATTCGATCCCGCCGCCATGTTCCGGATACCCGTGCGCCTCGAATGCGCTCAGCGTAGCCGCAACGCGGTCAGCCTGTCGATCCTCGGGGCTCGATACGCGCCAGCGAGATGGCGAATCCGCACTGTGCCGCGGTTCCGAGCACGAACTCCTGGTAACGGCAGAACAGTCCGCCCAGATGCGCATCGATTTCCGCCTGGCTGTAATCAAGCGCATGCTGGCAGGCCACTCCGCAGGCGGTTGCCCGGGCCAGCGCAGCTTCGGCATCGTCCACGTCGAAATAGACGTTCATGACCCCCTCACCGTGCTGCGCCAAAAAGCCCGACACCGCACTGTCGTGCTCGCGCCCCGGCAAGGGGGCGCACAGTTCGATGCCGACGTTCCATGCAATGGCAACGGCGATGCCGAACGGGGCGCCGGTCCAGTTCGCGTCGCGAAACTCGGCGCCCAGCAGCTCGTGGTAATAACGCCTGGCGGCCTCGATGTCACGCGTCGCCACGATGATCCGGTTGACTCCCCTGACGCTCATCCGATCCTCCGGTTGTCGTTGTAGTGAGCGGATGACCAACCACCCGCAGCGGCTGTGGATGATGCGCGCGGAAGCCCCCGACCGCCATTGCAGGAGCGAACGGAAGCTGTTGCGGATGTGCACAGACCTTCCTTTGACGAGAACCATTGTTCGGCCACAGACCGAACCCGCGCGGACATTCGTTCGGCTGTAGGTCCGCTTTCGAGCGGACACTGTCCGGTGAATCCGGACCTGCGGGCGGGCAGTTCCCGCAAAGGGGCCAGTTCGACGGGAGCGGCGGCGCCGCTCAGTAACTCGTCAGGCGGTTCAGTCCGTTCAGCGCGGCGATGCGGTAGGCCTCGGCCATCGTGGGGTAATTGAAGGTGGTCTCGATGAAATAGCGCACGGTGTTGCGCGGCGCCGGCTGCTTCATGATCGCCTGGCCGATGTGGATGATCTCGGTGGCCTCGGCGCCGAAGCAGTGCACGCCGAGGATCTCCAGGGTGTCGATGTGGAACAGCAGCTTCAGCATGCCCACGTCCTCGCCGCTGATCTGCGCGCGCGCCGTCTCCTTGAAGAAGGCTCGGCCGATCTCGTAGGGGATGCGTGCCGCGGTGAGCTCGCGCTCGGTGGCGCCCACCGAGCTGATCTCGGGCAGCGTGTAGATGCCGGTGGGCGTGTCGTCGACGTGGCGCGTGTGTTCCTTGCCGCGCGCGGCTGCCGCGGCCGAGCGGCCCTGGTCGTAGGCCGCGCTCGCGAGGCTGGGGGCGCCGATCACGTCGCCGACGGCGAACACGTCGGGAACAGAGGTCTCGTAGCGCGCGTCGACGTTCAGCAGGCCGCGCGAATCGGGCTGCAGGCCGATGTTGTGCAGTTCCAGGCGATCGGTATTTCCGGTGCGGCCGTTGCACCACAGCAGCGCCTCGCCCTGCAGGCGCTTGCCCGAGCGCAGGTGCAGCGTGACGCCGTGCGCCGAGGCTTCTAGCCGATCGTATTCCTCGCCGTGGCGGATCACCGCGCCCTGTGTGCGCAGGTGATACGACAGCGCATCGGATATCTCGTCGTCGAGATAGGAGAGCAGCTGGTCACGTGTGTTGATCAGGTCGACCTTGACCCCCAGCGCGGAGAAGATCGAGGCGTATTCGCAGCCGATGACGCCCGCGCCGTAGATCGCGACGCGGCGTGTGCGGCATGGCGAGGATGGTATCGCTGTCGAATACCGTAGGGTGCGCGAAGTCGATGTCCGCGGGACGGTAGGGACGCGAGCCGGTCGCGATCACGACTTTCGGTGCGCGCAGGATCTCGACGGCGCCGTCGGGTAGCGTCACGCGCACCGTGTTGGCATCGATGAACGATGCCACCCCGAAATACATCGCAATGCGGTTCTTCGCGTAGTACTGCGAGCGCATGGCGACCTGGCGGCGGATCACCGTGCCGGCGTTCTGCAGCAGGGTCTGGAAGGAGATGCGGCTGGGCTCGCCGATGGCGCGGAATATCGCGTTGGTGTTGTAGCGCGTCAGGTCCTTGACCGCGTGTCGCAGCGCCTTGGACGGGATCGTGCCGCTGTGGGTGCAACCGCCGCCGACCATGCGACGGTCCTCGATCACCGCGGCGCGCAGGCCGTGCTTGGCCGCGTTCAGCGCCGCGGATTCGCCCGCCGGGCCGCTGCCGATCACCAGCAAATCGAATTTGAATGCATCCATCACGGGCCGCCGGGCAAAACCGATTATATAGACGCTCTGCCCGGCGGCTGTCCAACGGGGCGCGCGTGATTACTGCGTGGGCGGCGTCGGCGCGGGTGCCTCGGCAGCGCGCGGTCCCGTGCCCGGGCCGCCGGGACCGCGATGCGCGCGGCGCCGCTCCTGCATCTCCTGCCTGTGGGCGACGTGCCTCCCGTACTGCTCCTCGCTCAGCACCTTTTTCAGCGCCGCATCGCGTTCTGCGGCGATCTTGCCCATGGCCTCCTGGTGCGCCGCACGCATGGCTTCCTGCTGCTTGCGCTGCTGCTCGAACTGCGTGGCGAAGCGCTGGTTGATCTGCTCCACCTCCGTTACCTGCTCCGGCGACAGCCCCAGGTTGGTGGTCATGCGCCGGGTCATCGTGGCGGGATCCATGTGCCGCGGGCTCATGCGCGACGCAGGAGCAGGCGCGGATTGCGCCCCGGCCGGGGAATCGGCGGCCTGTGTGGTGCCGGCGAGCGCGAGCAGCAGGATCAGTGGCAGGGCCTTCTTGCTGAGAGTATCCATGGTTCCTCCGTTGCTTGATGCTGCGTCGCGATCAAGGGTGTCGCGGCGCATTGTCGATGAGACGCGCGAAGCGACGGGAATCCTGCGGTGGGAGGCGCAGATGGCCACGATGGTCTGCGTGCACGGATCTTGCAGCACCCGTGCACTGTCAATTATCGGGCGCGCGGATGGCCGAGGAAGATACCGGTCAGGAAAAGACCGAGGAGGCGACGCCGCGCCGGCTCGAGCGTGCGCGCGAGGAGGGGCAGGTGGCACGCTCGCGCGAGCTGAGCACGGCCGCGATCCTGCTGGCGGGCTCGGTCGCGCTGCTGGTCTTCGGCAACGCGCTGGGTTCGGGCCTGCTCGGGATAGGCCGCGATGCCTTGCGCTTCGACCGCCGCGC
>JAKJFB010000365.1 GCA_022705125.1 Pseudomonadota bacterium | reverse complement strand
GATCGGCGCGATCTCGCCTGCCTTGAGCGTCGCCCCGAGCTTGCGCGCTTGCTCGATCACGAAGCTTGCGTAGCCATGCCAGCTCGTCTCGCCGCCCGCGGCGAGGTGATAGGTGCCGCCCAGGCTGCGGTCCGCGTGTTCGGCACGGAGGGCATGCGCGCTGACATCGGCGATCAGCTCCGCGCCGGTGGGTGCGCCGAGCTGGTCGGCGATGACGGTCAGGCGTTCGCGCTCGGCCGCGAGGCGCAGCATCGTGCGGGCGAAGTTGCCGCCGCGCGCCGCATACACCCAGGACGTGCGCAGGATCAGGTGACGGCAGCCCGCGGCGCGGATCGCCTCCTCTCCGGCGAGCTTGCTGCGGCCGTACACGGAAAGCGGTGCGGTCGGGGCATTCTCGCGCCAGGGGGTGTCACCGCTGCCGTCGAAGACGTAGTCGGTCGAGTAATGCACCAGCAGCGCGCCCACGGTCGCCGCGGCCCGGGCCAGCACGCCCGGCGCCTCCGCGTTGATGCGCTGCGCGCGCTCGACATCGGTCTCGGCCTTGTCGACAGCGGTGTAGGCGGCGGCGTTGACGATCACGTCGGGGGCCAGGCTGCGCACGGTGCGGTCGATGCCATCGAGGTCCTCGAGGTCGCCATGCAGGCCGTCGGCGCCGCCACGGTCGAGCGCGACGACGGTGCCGACCGGCGCGAGCGCGCGCTGCAGCTCCCAGCCGACCTGGCCGTTCTTGCCGAGCAGCAGGATCTTCATGCGCGGGCCTCGCGTCCGGCGTAGTTGCGCGCCACCCAGTCGCGATAGGCGCCGCTCTGCACGTTGGCGATCCAGGCCGGGTTGTCCAGGTACCACCGCACGGTCTTGCGGATGCCGCTCTGGAAGGTCTCCGCCGGCCGCCAGCCGAGCTCGCGTTCGATCTTGCGCGCGTCGATCGCGTAGCGGCGGTCGTGGCCGGGGCGATCCTTGACATAGGTGATCAGGCGGGCGTGGCTGCCGGCTGCACTCGGGCGCAGCTCGTCGAGCAGCGCGCACAGGGTGTGCACGATCTCGAGGTTGGCCATCTCGTTCCATCCGCCGACGTTGTAGGTCTCGCCGAGGCGGCCGCGCGCCAGCACTTCGCGGATCGCGCTGCAGTGATCGCCCACGTAGAGCCAGTCGCGCACGTTCTGGCCGTCGCCGTAGATCGGCAGCGGCTTGCCGGCGAGCGCGTTCACGATCATCAGCGGGATCAGCTTCTCGGGGAACTGGTAGGGGCCGTAGTTGTTCGAGCAGTTGGTGGTGAGCACCGGCAGGCCGTAGGTGTGATGCCAGGCGCGCACCAGGTGGTCGCTCGCCGCCTTGCTCGCCGAGTAGGGGCTGTTGGGCTCGTAGGCCTTGGTCTCGGTGAAGGCGGGATCGTTCGGGCCGAGCGAGCCGTAGACCTCGTCGGTGCTCACGTGCAGGAAGCGGAAGGCGTCCTTGTCGTCCAGGCGGCTCCAGTAGGCGCGCGTCGCTTCCAGCAAGCTGAACGTGCCCTCGACATTGGTCTTGATGAAGGCGCCGGGACCGTGGATGGAGCGGTCGACGTGGCTCTCGGCGGCGAAGTGCACCACCGCGCGCGGCTTGTATTCGGCGAACAGGCGCTCGACCAGGGCGCGGTCGCAGATGTCGCCATGCACGAAGAGGTGCCGCGCGTCGCCTTCCAGGCGCGCGAGCGTCTCGCGGTTGCCGGCATAGGTCAGCGCGTCGAGGTTGATCACCGGCTCTTCCGAACCCTGGAGCCAGTCGAGCACGAAGTTCGCGCCGATGAAGCCGGCGCCGCCTGTCACGAGAATCACGTGGGGAATCCTGTTCGAGTCTGGAAAGCTGCCATTATCGCATTCAGGGCAATGGCCGACGAGGAAGGACGCCACTCCGGATCACAGGTTTTGAGTCTCGCTGCACCGCTGCGTCCTTGGGCAATCACTGCGGCGATCGAGCGATGCCCGCCGCGACAAGGGCCGAGAGATCCGGCTCGCAGAAGTTCTCAGGCGTGGCATCGAGTTCGGAAAGGCTGCGGGGAAAGGCGAAAAGGCAGGCATCGCTCGACGCGTATCCCATGAGTCGGGCGGTGTTCTTGGCGATCAGCTTGAATGCGCGTTGCGCGGTGCGGTCGGGGTCGCGATCCACGCGCCCACGGTCGGTGAGTTGCTGCAGCCTTGCAAGCGAAACGATCGAAAGGTGAAACGGCGTACTCGTGTCTCCCGCACTGGCGGCAAAGTTGAAACGCGCCGGTTTCAATTGCATGTCGTCGGCGATCACGACGACGCGAACGACCGTTCCATCCCCTCGCCAGTCGATGCTGCCGATCAATGCATCGAGGAGCGGACGCGCATCCATGAGCCCGAGCGTTGGCCGAAAAGGCGCGAGATCCATCTTGGTCGGGATCGTCACGATCGGTGGTGCAAGGCTGCCTTGCAGGCGCGCGACCAGTTTCGGAACAAAGCGTTGGTCGGCGATCTCCTCGTGGATGTGAAGGGCTACCGCCGTCGGACGCAAGGTCCGGCCGGCAGCATGGTCGTTGGCCTGGCTGTGGCCGGTAGCCAGAAACGACAGCAACATGCCCATCACAAGTCGGTTGTACCTTGTGGGCTTGAAGTTCTTCGGCATAATCCAGGGCAGCTCCTGATCGGCGGGAAACGCATGCAGCATAGCTACAGTTTCGACCTCGTGCTCGGCCACCTCCGCCTTCTGCAGCAGGGCTCGGACCTGACGAGCGATGCGCGTTGGGCGGCCGACGAGAGCCCTGAAGCATGCGCGACCCTGTCCACGCGTGCGCGTGAAACCGTCGAACGATTGAAGAAGGCGTTTCCCGATCTGCAGCCATTGCCGGTGGAGGCAGAAGAAGTACCGGATCTGCTCGGCCGCGTTCAGGACCCGGAGGTTTCCATCCGGCGCCTGCATCGCTTCGCACGCCTGGTCGGCACCTGGGAGTGCGGGAGCGTCCTGATCGGCACCTACGACAACTCGATCGAGGTGAGCCTCGCCGTCGACGCCGAGCGCTTGAACAGCGGCAACCTGAATGAATCCCTTGCACGCTTGCTGACCTGCCTTGAATCCGCGACGCACTTCAACTTCCTGGACCAGGAGGGGCGTCGAACGCTCGAGCCGGTGTCCGCCGCTGCCTTGCTGCTCGAGCGGCACCACAAGGGCCTCTTGGCGCTGCAACGCGCAACGCGCCGATCGCGGCGGCTGCAAGCCCTCGCAGCACCTAGCGCCATCCTGATGACGATAGTGGTCGCGACCTTCGCGTTCCTGATCGTTCGAGGCGCCGTCGAGCACGGCAGCCTCGTGCTGCGCACCGATTGGGCCAGAGACGCGGTCTTCGTCACGACCGCCCTGACACCGCCCGCATCGGGCTTCAG
>JAKJFB010000364.1:364-3381 GCA_022705125.1 Pseudomonadota bacterium | reverse complement strand
TGGGCGCCAACGAACAGGGCAAGACCACCATGCGCAGCTTCATTACCGACATGCTGTACGGGCAGAAGGCCAGCACCACGCAGCGCCGGTACGACGAAAACCATCTCCTGCGGCGTCCCTGGGCGGAATCCGGGAGCTATGGCGGGCGCATGACCTACCTGCTCGACAACGGGCAGGAATTCGAGATACACCGCGTGTTCGATCGCGGAAACGAATCGGTGCAGGTCTTCAATCACAGCCATGGCCGGGAAGTCACCGGCGAGTTTCCTCTGGCCCGAAACCGGGAACTGGAGTTTGCCGCGCAGCAGCTCGGCCTGAGCAAGGCCATCTTCGCCAATGTCGCGGTGATCGGACATACCAGCCTGGAGTCGCTCGGCGACGAAGACGCCCTGCTCCAGATCGGCGAGAAGATCGCCTCCCTGGCCGACACGGCCGACGAAACCAGTTCGTCCACGGCGGCGGTCAAGCATCTCGACGCCTATACGGCCCGGATCGGCCGTCTGGCGCCGAATTCGAAGCGGCCGCTGCCCCTGGCGAAAGCGCGGCTCGACCAGCTTGAAACGGAACTGGCCGAGGCGTGCCGCGCCCGCGACGAAGTGGCCGGACTCGAAAAGCGCCTGCGCGCCGCCCGCGCCGAGATCGAGGCCCTGCGCCGGAGCCAGGCGGACCTCGACCAGCAGATCCGCAAGCTGGAACAGACCGAGCGCGTCACCCGTCTGCACAAGGCCGAGAGCCTTCAGCACCAGGCCGAAACCCTGACGCAACGGCTGTTCACGCTCGCCAAGGCCAAGGATTTCCCCCTGGAACAGGAAGACGTGTTCAATCGCGCCCTCAATGCCATGGAAACCGCCCGCGAGCAAGTGGCGCGGACCGAGGCGCGGGTCAACGAGCTGCTGCGCCGGTACCGGGAAGCCTCGCAAAGCCTCGAGAACGACGCCGTGGAAATCCAGGACCTGCCGGAGCAGTTCGAGGACCGGCTCAAGGAACTCGACACGCAGATCGCGCGCCTGCGCGATTTCATCGACGATTTCGACAAGGCCCAGAATACGGTCCGCGACGACATCGCCCGCGCCGAACGCGAACTCGAAGGCCTGCCGGACTTCGCGACGGTCAGCGACGATCCCCTGCTCTGGATCAACCAGCACGCCACGTCCTTCAGTTTGGCGCAGCAGGAACGCGATCGCGCGGTGGAAGCCCTCGAACGGCTCGAAGCCGAATGCGCGCGCCGTGACGCCGAACTGACCCTGCCCGAATCCGTCTTTGCGCGGTTCGAGGATTTCCCCGCCGAGGCGCGCGATTTCGCCGTCGAGGCCAAACTGTCCGAGGAGCGGTGCGCGCAGCAACGCAAGCGCATCGAGGAAGCGCAGCGCGACATCGAGGTCCATGAAGAAGACCTGCCCAATTTCCGCGCCATGGCCATTTTCGGCGCGTTTCTGTCGGTGGTGCTGCTGGTGATTGCCGCGGTCACCGGCAACAAGGGGGTGTATTTCGCCGAGGTCTTTGCGCTGGGCGTGCTGGTGTACAACGCGGCCCACTGGGTGCATGCGCGGCTCACGCTGCGCCAGCTGCAGCAGGTCGCCGACGCGGCCGGCGAGGAAATCACCCGGCTGGAAGGCGACCGTGGGGCGCGCGAGCAGGCCATCAACGGAATCATCGCCGAGGCGGGATGCGAGTCGTTCCGGGAGCTCGAGGCGCTTTACGAGCAGTACGTCAAAGGGCGCAACGAGCTGGAAACGCTGCGCGAGGAACTCGAGCAACACCGCCACCAGGCCCGCGTTGAAGCGTCTCACGTGGCCGGCAAGCTCGAACGGCTGCGCGCGGTGTTCGCCGACCTCGGCGAGACCGTCGAAACCGAGGACACGGTTCAGGCGGCGGCGTCACGCGCGATTGCGAAATACCAGCAGTACCGCGAGGCCAGCCGCCGCCGGGATGACCAGGCCGCGCAGCTCGAAACCCTTACGCTCGAACGGGAACGCGCCGGCGAGAAGCTTGCCGTCAAGGAGAGCGAGGAGAAACGGCTGTCGCTCGAGGTGCGCAAACTCCTGCGGGAGGCCGGGTACAAAGAGGAGGCCAACCACACCAGCGCGCTGGGGGCGCTGCGCGCGTATGGCATCCGCATCGCCCAATTGCGCCCGAGGCGGGCCAGCGCGGATGCGCTGAAGCAGCAGGCCGACGAATTCGCGCAGCAACTCGAACAGGACCGCCGCGAACTCGAGCAGGCCCAGGAAGACCTGGTGCAATTGCTCGACAACGTGGGCGTGGACACGGTGGAGGAATACCGCGCGCTGGCCGCACAGGCGCGCGAGTACCGCGAAGCCCGCATCATGCGCGCGTCGATGGGCGAACAGCTCGACACGCTGCTCGGCAACGACACCCTGGAATCGTTGCGCAGCACGGTGGAGCGGGAGCACGGCGACGACCAGTTGCCCCTCGAGGACGGCCCGGGTCTGAAGGCGGCGCTCGAACGCGTGCTGGCCGAGATCGAGGTCCGGAGCCGGGAGGTGCACTCCCTGGAACTGGCGATCGCCGAGCGCTGCGCGGGGCTCCGGTCGATCAACGAGATCGAGGAAGAGCGCGCGGCGGTGTCCCTGCGCGTGGAGGAGCTGCAGCTGGAACTCGATGCGGCGGCCCACGCGGCCGCCATCATCGAGGAAGTCGCGCGCGACCGCCATTCGCGCATCGCGCCGATTCTGGCACGAACCGCGAGCCGCTACCTCAGCCAGATCACAAACGGCGCGTATACGGAGCTGATGTTGAGCCGCGACCTTCAGGTGACCGTGCGCATTCCATTGACCGACCGGCTCAATACCACGCCGCAGAAGAATCTCAGCAAGGGGACGGTCGACCAGATCTATCTGGCGTTGCGGCTGGCCCTGGTCACGAGCCTGTCCGAAGAAGGCGAGCGCGTGCCGATGCTGCTGGATGATCCCTTCGCCAACTACGACGACGTGCGCCTGGAACGGGCGCTGTCGCTGCTGGTTTCGCTGAAGGAAGTGCCGCAGATTCTGCTGTTCACC
>JAKJFB010000364.1:0-354 GCA_022705125.1 Pseudomonadota bacterium | reverse complement strand
CTGCCGCGACGACGTGGCGGACACGGCGCGCCGGCTTCGGGTGCCGGTGCTGGCCCTCTAACGCGGCGGGCCGAAGCGGCGGCCCCCTGCACAACCATGAACGTCCCCGCGCTGCGGTCCGCGGGGCGCGGGAGACGACTCGTGAGCATGGACGGCGATCTGCAGGAGCTGCGGCGGAAACTCGGCGAAGTCAGCGATGTCCATAACGCGATTGCCCTGCTTCAATGGGACCAGGAAACCTGCATGCCGCCGAAGGGCGCGGAGGCCCGGAGCTGGCAACTGGCCACCCTGAGCGCCCTCGAACACCGTCTGTTCACCGCGGAACGCCTGGGCAACCTGCTGCGGGAACTGCAC
>JAKJFB010000363.1 GCA_022705125.1 Pseudomonadota bacterium | reverse complement strand
TTGTCGCCGGTGGCGCGCCGCCGGGCCCGTGCGGCGCCGAGGATGGTAGGAACAATGCCCCGTCCGGGCAAGCGGCGCCACCACCCCTCGCGAAAAATTGACCTCGCGCAATGCCGATGCCCTCGACGCAGATTAACTTACACCTAAGTTTTTATGCCATAATGCGCCACCGATCCTCGCGCAACAGCCAGCCGGAGCACGCCATGAGCACAGCCAGACTTCCCATCACCGACACGCAGGGCCTGCGACAGGCGCTCGCGGAAGCCAATCTGCCCACACTGCTGATGGTCTACGTCCAGTACACGCAGGACGAGGCCTATCTCGGGCGCTTCGCGCCGTGCATCCGCTCGATGTTCTCGATCGAGCCGACCAATATTCCCGAAGAACTCGCAGCAGATCTGCGCGAGCGCCTGTTCGAGTTGCTCACGCGTGCCGATCCGCCGCAGGAAAAGCCGCTGCCGCGCGAGTTCGTGCGCCGCATGATGAGCGTCAACGTGGGCGAGGAAGTCGCCGCGGAGCAGGTGCCGGTACTCTACGACCAGATGGCGTTCGAGAAGCCGGTGCCGCGAAAGGAACTGCCGGGCCGCAAGCAACCCCCCGCCGACTTCAAGGTGGCGGTGATCGGCGCCGGCATGGGCGGCATCGCCGCGGGGGTCAAGCTCGGCGAGGCGGGCTACGAGTTCACGATCATCGAGAAGAATGCCGATTTCGGCGGCACCTGGCTGGAGAACGTCTATCCCGGCGTGGCCGTCGACACGCCCAGCCATTTCTACTCCTACTCCTTCGAGCAGAATCCCGACTGGAGCAGCTATTACCCCAAGGGCGCGGAGATCGAGCGCTACCTGCTCGGCGTCGCGGAGAAGTACGGACTGCGCGACAAGGTGCTGTTCAACACGCGCGTGCTCGGCTGCGCCTGGGACGAAGCAAAGCAGCTGTGGCGCGTCAGCACGAGTTCCGGCGGCAGGGAACAGGTACTGGAGTTCAATGCCATCATCAACGGCCACGGGGTGCTGAACCGCTGGTCGATGCCGGACATCCCGGGGCTGAAGGATTTCAAGGGTCCCGCGATGCACTCCGCAGGCTGGGATCCCTCCGTGGACCTGCGCGGCAAGCGCGTGGCGCTGATCGGCACCGGCGCCAGCGGCGCGCAGCTCGGCACCGCCACGGCACCCGTGGCCGCGCACCTGACGGTATTCGAGCGCTCGAAGCACTGGGTGATGCACAACCCCGAACTGCGGCACGATGTCACCGAGGGCATCCGCTTCGCGCTGCGCGAGATCCCGCATTTCAAGGAATGGTTCCGCTTCCGCGTGTACTGGTTCTCCGGCGACGGTCTCTACGGCAACGTGCTGGGCGACCCGGACTGGCCGCACCAGGACGTCTCGATCTCGGCGCAGAACCACGGCGCGCGCGAGTACGCGCTGGGCTACATGCGCGAACGCTTTGCCGACCGTCCCGACCTGCTCGAAAAGATGACGCCGGATTACCCGATCTTCGGCAAGCGCATCGTGCTGGACTCCGATGGCGGCTGGCTGGATACGCTGCTGCGGCCGAACGTGACGCTGGACACCGATGGCATCGACCATATCGAGGAGAACGCCATCGTCACCACGAGCGGCAAGCGCTATGAAGTGGACGTGATCGCGCTGGCAACCGGCTTCGAGGTGTCGCCGGCGCTGGGGCAGTTGCACGTGTACGGACGCGGCGGCAAGGACCTGGCCGCGGCCTGGGGCAAGGACGAGGCACGTTCCTACCTCGGCATCATGGCGCCGGATTACCCCAACCTGTTCCTGACGCTGGGACCGAACAGCGCGCCGAACCACGCCGCCGGCGTGAACATGGTGATCGAGGCGCAGCTGCAGTACATCATCGAGGCCCTCGACCTGCTCGTGGCCTCGGGCGCGCGCGCGATCGAGCCCACTCAGGCCGCCTACGAAGACTGGAACCGCCGCGTCGAGGAGCAGATGAAACACATGGTCTGGACGCATCCGAAGGCAAGGAGCTATTACCTCGCCAGCACGGGGCGCAACTGGGTGTCGAGCCCGTTCCGCCTCGCGGAGTACTGGGCGATGACGCGGGCGCCGGATCCGGCGGCAATGCGGCTCAGCTGAGCGCCCGTCGCACTTCACGAGAGAGTTTCCCGTCGCGCAGTGCTGGAGAACGCCCGCTCCGGCACTGCGACGGCAGCGGGCGCGACATTCCGCGACGCGAGCGCAATGCGTCTTGCGGCCGGACACCACCGGAAATATATTGCAACTCGCATTTTGCTTCGCAGGCACGACGCGACCCTGCCGTCATGCCGGAATGCCGCACGCCCGTCTGCGGGCCTCAGGGATCGCAACTTGAAGAAACCAGCACCTGTTTCTCGACGCAAGGGAAGACCCAGCGCCGTGGAATCCATCAGGAAACTGGAAAACGTGCTCGAGGTGGCACGCCAGCAATTCTCCCGTCACGGCTACAGGGCCGTGACCATGCGCGGCGTGGCCGAGGCGGCAGACGTTTCGACACGGACGCTGTACAACCGTTACGCGGACAAGCTCGCGCTGTTCAGGGCATGTATCGATGCGGGCGCCGCGGCCTTTCCCGCCCCGCAGATGGACCTGGCAGCCAAACCACGCGACACGCTATACCGGTTCGCGGTGGACATCGTGCGACAGCTCTCCACCGAGACCAGCATGAGCCTCGGCATCCTGGTATTTCGCGAGGGCCAGGATTTCCCCGAACTGCTGCAGGCGGCGGAGGCCAACCAGGATACCTACCTCGTGCAACCGTTGGCGGGCTACCTGCGCCGCCACGGGCTCGAGCAGGAAGGAAGCTCCGAGCGCGCGAAGTTGTTCATCGCGATGGCGATATCGGAATTCCAGCGCCGCACGACGTTCGGCAGGCCGTTGCAGGACAGACAGGAACTGGAAGAACACGCGCGATTTGCAACCGCCCTTTTCCTGAACGGCGCCGGCAAGAGCGTTGACCCCGGTGGCAGGAAATGACCGCTCGTGCGGTCGCCCCGATCCGGGTCAGAGCCATCAGCGCATTGCGCATGCGCCCCTCCGGCCGGAATACGGGTCGAATCGTGGCGAATCAGGGCTTGAACGAGTTCCAGCCCACCACTTCGAACACCGGCCTGCGCCAGGCGGGGCTGAAATCGGTGCCCAGGGTATAGGCCACCGGAAACAGGCCGACCTGGGTGTAGCGATCGAACGGAACACCGAGCAGCGCCGCGGTTTCCTGCTCCTGCAGAATGTGCATCGTGGTCCATGCGCTGCCGAGCCCGCGCACGCGCAGGGCCAGGAACAGGCTCCACACGGCCTGGATGATCGACCCCCACATGCAGGCCTGCTCGAAGGCGTCCTTGCCCTCGGGCCGACCTGCCATGAGCGGGATCA
>JAKJFB010000362.1:3072-3388 GCA_022705125.1 Pseudomonadota bacterium | reverse complement strand
TGTAGAGGAAGGCGTTGTAGGGCGAGAGCTGTTCCTTGCGGATCACCTCGATCAGGAAGTCGCAGCCCTCGGCGAGGCGCTCGCGCAGGCTCTCGCGTTCCTGCGCGCTCCATTGGTCGTGCAGCCAGTCGTAGGCGAGCGCGAGCGGTTCGACCTGGCCGCTGCCGCGGTCGCTGAAGCGACTCGCCACCAGGCGCGCGTGCAGCGGGGCGAGATCGACGCTGCCGGGCTGGACGAAGGCCGCCAGCGTGATCGCGAAGAGGGCGTTCGGGTTGCTGCGCGCCGCGCTCGCCGTCTGCTGCAGGTAGGCGGGGTT
>JAKJFB010000362.1:0-3056 GCA_022705125.1 Pseudomonadota bacterium | reverse complement strand
CGGCCGGTGGCAGGGCCGAAGGAGGCGGGTACGTGGGCGCGGACGCCCCCACGGCGGGCGGCTCGGCCAGCGGCAGGCCGAGCAGCACCGTGGCGAGCAGCAGCGCCGCCGGCGCCACACCCACGGCGAGCAGCGTCGCGACTCTGCGCCGGGGCTGCGCAGCGGACGTCGGGGGTGTCGTGCGCGTGCCGTGGTGGTGCAGGATCGGCAGCAGGTGCGCGACGAGGCGGTGCGCGAGCCAGGCGGCCGCGACCGCGATCAACAGGTTGGTGGGGTCGGGATGCTTGCCCTCGGTGAACAGCTTGAGCAGCTCGACCGCCGCCGCGACGAGGGCGGCGACCAGCAGCGCGAGCAGGCTGGCGCCGAAGCGATGGTGCGGAAAGGCGAGGGCGGCGACCACCCCCACCGGTGCGAAGCTTCCCGCCACGAAGAGCAGGCTGCGCACGGCGGCCGTCTCGGTGCTGTAGTAGTGGTAGTAGAAGGGCAGGAAGCGCAGCGTCTCGAGTTTTTCCAGCGCAGCCCAGGAGGCCTGGAGCCGCAGCGGCAGCAAGCCGTTCGTCGCCAGCACCAGGGCGAGCCAGACGGACGAGAGCCACAGCGCCGCGCGCAGCAGGCGTTGTGGCGAGTACTCCAGCCAGCGCCGTATTCCGCTACGCGCGAGTACGAGTCCCCACAGGGTGCCGAGCGCGCGGGTGAGCACCGAGATGCCCTGTGTCGTTCCGGACGCGAGCACCACCTGCACCGCCTCGATCGCCACGCCGGCGAGGGCGCCCGCGGCGAGACCGGCCGCCATCCCCGGGGGGCGCCGCGCGGCGTGGTCGCGCACACCGAGCGCGAGCAGGATGCCGAAGGGAATCATCAGGACGGCCTCGACCAGCAGCTTGATGCCGCAGGCGAATGCGGGTCCGCAGGACAGGCCGGGCAACCACCCGAGGCTGTCGGGGCGGGCGAGCTTGGCGGCGAGCTCGTCCATGCTCACCAGGAAGTCGTAGGGAAACAGCGCGAGCCCGAGGTAGCCCAGTGCGTACAGACCCAGCACGGCGCGCAGGCTGTGCGTGCCGCCGTCGATGAAACGCCGCCACATCGCCGCGAGGCGAGGGCCGGCCGCGAACCAGAGCAGCGTGCCGATGCCGGTGCCGAGCGCCTCTGCGAGCAGGTCGTTGCGCGACACCGTTCGCGGCGGGAAGAACAGCTGCAGGTATTCGATTCCCACCGCGAGGGCGAGGATGGTGCCGAGCACGCCGACGAGCAGCGGCGTGCGCACCCAGGCGGAGAGGCGGCTGGTCCACACCGCCCCGGTAGCGAACCAGGCCAGCACCAGGTAAAGCAGCACGTTCGCCACCCAGTCGGCGCGCGAACCGACCCCGAGCGACAGCCAGGGCGTGTCCATGAATGCCTGCCAGGCGTCGGCGCGAGGGCGGAACTCGAGGGGCACCAGGCTGCCGTAGGCGACGAAAAGCGCCCACAGCAGGGCGATCGGGAGGTAGCTGCGAGGTGCTTGCGCCGCGGGGGGGCCGTAGGAATCGTGCATCGGAAAAATATTTCCTGCGGGAGCGAGCCCCGATTGTCGTACGGTGTGCGCCGAGCTGCTATGTTTAATCAAAGCCCGCGGTGGTCCGGTTCTGTCTGCCCGCCGCTTCCTCCATCGTTTCGATTGCGCCGGGTGCGAACATGAAGCCTTCTTTCCTTTTTGCCGGTCTGGTTCTGCTGTCGGGTGTCGCGGCGCCGGGTGTCGCGTTCGCCGGATGTGGTGATACGCAGGTGACCGGGGACCAGCTGGCCCTCCTGTTGCCCGGTCGCTACGCATGTGCGGCGGATGAGCGTCCGGAGTGGGGCTGGAAATATCAGGAGCTGCATCTGGCGTCCGGCACCTTGCGTGATTTCAAGCGCGGCTTGAGGGACAGCGTGGACCCGAGCAAGGACGTCGGCAACTGGAGGATCGTCGGGGATGCCGTGGAGTATTCCTACCTCGATGCGAGCGGCTCCTCCGGGCCTTTTCCCCACACCGTTCACGGCAACGGCCTCGGTGCCTACAGCATCTGCAAGGGTGGCAGCGAGGTCGCGAGCCTGCAGGACGACTCGGGAAACGGTTGTGTCGCGGGGGGCGCCACGACCATGGTCTTCCAGGGTCGGAGCACGAACACGGAGCAGCCGCGGACGAACAGGGGCGTGGCGGCCGGCCAGCGCTGAACGCCTTGTGGCCCTCAGGCGAGGATCTCGACCACTTGCGGGTGGCCGAGGAAGGCCTGCGGGCTCGCGCTCGCGCCATAGGCGCCGGACTGGAACACCACGACGAGGTCGCCGATCTGCGCGGCCGGTAGCGGCATTCGATCGGCGATCACGTCGAGCGGAGTGCAGAGCGGGCCGACCACCGATGCCGGCTCGCCGGCAGGTGGAGCGTCCATGCGATTGCCGATCGCAACCGGGTAGTTCTTGCGGATCACCTGGCCGAAGTTGCCGCTCGCCGACAAGTGGTGGTGCAGGCCGCCGTCGGTGACGAGATAGGTGTGGCCGCGCGAGACCTTGATGTCGGTGATCCGGCACACATACACGCCGGCCTCGCCGACCAGGTAGCGGCCGAGTTCCAGCACGATCCTGGCCTCGGGCAGGGCTTGTGCGGCCTCGGCGACGATGTCGGCGAGGCCGGCGGCGATCGGCGTCAGGTCGAGCGCCTGCTCGCCGGGGAAGTACGGGATGCCGAAGCCGCCGCCGAGGTTCAGCGTGCGCACCGGGGCGGGGGCGTGCGCGGCCAAGCGCAGGGCGAGTTCGAAGCTCTTGCGCTGGGCCTCGACGATGGCCTCGGCCTTGAGGTTCTGCGAGCCGGCGAAGAGGTGGAAGCCCTCGAAGGCGAGCCCGGCACGGCCGATCTCGGCGAGCAAGCCGGGTACCTGCTCGGCGTCCACGCCGAAGGGCTTGGGGCCGCCGCCCATCTTCATGCCCGAGGACTTGAGCTCGAAGTCCGGATTGACGCGCACCGCCACCCGCGCCGGCAGCCTGAGCGCTTGCTGCGCCACGGCCAGGATCGGCACCTCGCGGAAGGATTCGACGTTGATCAG
>JAKJFB010000361.1 GCA_022705125.1 Pseudomonadota bacterium | reverse complement strand
GTGCGCTGGGCGCGCCTGGTGGGTCGCGCGCGGGCCCTCGAGCTCCTCCTCACCGGGCGCGACATCCACGCGCAGGAGGCGCTCGCGCTGGGCTGGCTGCAGGCGCTGGTCCCGCGCGAACGCCTCGACGAGGAAGCGGCGTCGCTGGCCGCGCGGATTGCTCACCTGCCCGCGGCCGGCATCGCGGCGGTGAAACAGGTGGTGGATGCCGCGCTCGGGGCCGAGCGCGGCGCCCTCGTCGCCGAGAGCGACGCACTCGAGCGCCTGATGGCCGCGGGCCAGCACCGCGCCCCCATGCGCCGCTTCCTCGCTGCCGGCGGACAGACCCGCGCGGGCGAACTGACGGGCGTGACCGCGCTCCTCGACGCCATGCTCGGGATCGAGCGCGACCCGTAGGTTCGCCCAGCGGCACCGGCGCTGGAAATCCGCGCCGATGCGGCGTAGATTCCGGCCGGGACCGCGCAGGAGGCCGTATGGGCAGGTCGTTGTGGCTGGCTCTGCTGATACTCGTGTCCGGCTGCACGAATGCACCCGGACGTCCCGTCAGCGGCAACCTCACGCCGCGCGACGTGCTGGCGGGCACCCCGATCATCGGCACGCACGCGCCAGCGCTCCTGCCTGCCGAGGATCTGCTCGCACTCGACCAGCCGATGCGCGCCTTCCTGGCACGGCACATCGACATGAGCGCCGGCGCCACGCAACGCCTGGAACAGCTCGTGACGGCGCTCGACGACGAGCGCAGTTTCGGGCTGCGCTACACCGATGCGACACGCACTGCGCCCGAGACCTTCCGCAGCCGCGACGGCAATTGCCTGGCGCTCACCAACCTCTTCGTCGCGCTGGCGCGCGGCGCGCGACTCGACGTCAGCTACCAGGAGGTGGACATTGCGCCCGACTGGCAAATGCAGGGCGATATGTTCCTTTTCTACCGGCACATCAACGCAGTGGTCGATCTGGGCGCGGCGGGGCGGCGCACCGTCGATTTCAGCAGTGAGCAGCCGACGCGCAGCGAGAACCGCAGGCGCGTTTCCGACGCGCGCGCCCGGGCGCACTACCACGGCAATCTTGCGGTCGCGCTGATGCAGGCGGACGACCCGGGCAATGCATTCCTGAGCCTGCGCCGCGGACTGCAGGCCGATGACAGCTTCTCGCCGCTGTGGACCAACCTGGGGGCGCTCTATCTGCGGGTCGACGCCACGGCACACGCCGAAGCGAGCTATCTCGAGGCCCTGCGCCGCAGGCGCACCGACATGGTAGCCATCAGCGGACTGGCGCGCGTCTATGAGCGCATCGGCGACGAGCGCCGCGCGGCGCGCTATCACGAGCTGGCCGCAAACTTCCGCAACGAGAATCCTTTCTTCCGCGTCCAGCAGGCGCGCACGGAGTTGCTGGCCGGGAATCCCGAGCGCGCGCTGCGGCACCTGGATTTCGCGATTGCCCGCCGACCGGGCGACGCCTCGTTCCTGCGCCTGCGTGCCAGCGTCCTGCTGCAACTGGGCGACACCGAACGCGCACGTGCCGACCTGCAGCAGGCTGCTGCGATCGCGCGCGCCGAACAGATTCCCGTGGCATCCCACCCCGCCCGGGATGGCGCCTAGGAGGATCCGTTCACCCGCACCGCATACTCTGCGTGCAACCGTGACAGCAGCGCGTCCTTCTCCTCCCACAGGCGATTCACCCACTGCTGGAACGCGAACCGGTAGGTCTCGTCCCGGTCGTAGTTGCGACCGATGAAATCGCCGGGAATCTCCACCTGCTCCAGGCGCACCACGACCTGCCCGAGCCTGCCCGACAGCAGGTCCCAGAACCCGGGCACGCCGCCCGGGTAGTGAATCGTCACGTTCAGCATGGCGCTCAACTGATCGCCCATGGCGTCCAGCACGAACGCGATGCCGCCCGCCTTCGGCTTCAGCAGGTAGCGAAACGGCGAGCCCTGGGCGGCGTGCTTGGCCGGGGTATTGCGCGTTCCCTCGAGAAAGTTGAACACGCAGACATGGCTGAGCCGGAAGCGCTCGCAGGCCTTGCGCGTGGTGAGCATGTCCTGCCCGCGCTTCTCCGGGTAGCGCTCCAGGTATTCGCGTGAGAACCGCTTCATGAACGGAAACTCGAGCGCCCACCAGCACAGCCCGATCACCGGGACCCAGATCAGTTCCTGCTTGAGGAAGAATTTCAGGAATGGCGCACGGCGGTTCAGCAGGTACTGCAGCACGAGGATGTCGACCCAGCTCTGGTGATTGGAGGTCACGAGGTAGGAATGCCCGGAATCCACGCCCTCCAGGCCGCGCACGTCCCAGCGCGTGCGCTGCACGAGGTTCATCCAGAACTTGTTGACATCGATCCAGGTTTCCGCGCACCAGTGCATCGCGCGGTTGATCACGCGCCGGGCCGCCGGGAACGGCAGTGCCGCCTTGAACAGCGCGCCGATGAACAGCGGCCAGCACAGTACCAGGGTGTTGGTGGCAAGAATTAACGAGGCAATGATGCCCCGCAGGATGGAAGGCAGGAAGTGCAGCATCGGGGCGAGGCGCTCGGGCGGATTTGCCGCGGGATTCTAGCGCGAACCCCGGCGGTACAGAATCGCCGCGATGCATGCGCGGGCACGGCCCCGATCGCCCGGCAAACCGCGCCGGCGCGCGAACGTCGCAGCGCCCGGCAAGCTGCCTCGCCGCTCAACCCCGGTGCAGCAAGCGCCCGAGCAGTGAGCGGTCGAAGAGGACCCGGTGCGCGGCATTGTGCCCCGGCGCGCCGGTGACGCCGCCGCCGGGATGCGTGCCCGCGCCGCACATGTACAGGCCCTTCAGCGGCCCGCGATACGCACCATGGCCGAGCACCGGGCGCGCGGACCACAACTGATCGAGCGACATGTTGCCGTGCATGATGTCGCCGCCGACGAGCCCGAAGGTGCGCTCCAGGTCGAGCGGCGAAAGGATCTGGCGCCCCAGCACCGAAGCCCCGAAACCCGGCGCATACGCCTCGACGGTGGCGATGACACGATCGGCCGCCGCCTCGCGCTCCTCGTCCCAGCTGCGCCCGCCCGGCAGCACCGGCGCGAACTGCTGGCAGAACAGGCTGGCGACGTGCCCACCGGGCGGCGCGAGCGAATCGTCGACGATCGAGGGGATCAGCATCTCGACGATCGGCGCCTTCGACATGCCGGATTGCCTGGCATCGAGGAAGGCCTGGTCCATGTAATCGAGCGTCGGGGCGATGATGATGCCCGACTGCAGATGCTCGCCCTCGCCCGGCAGGCAGCTGAAGTTCGGCAGCCGCGACAGCGCCACGTTCATGCGCAAGGTGCCCGAGGCGGCCTTGAACGCGCGGATGCGGCGCAGGAAATCCGCGGGCAGCTCGGACGGCGCGATCATGCGCTCGTACAGCAGCTTCGGCCCCACGTTCGCGATGACGATGCC
>JAKJFB010000360.1 GCA_022705125.1 Pseudomonadota bacterium | reverse complement strand
GCTGGAGGAGCCCGGGCAGGAGGACCTTGCGCAGTTCCTCGCCGATCACGGCGTAATGATCACCGCTTCGTTGCCGTGCTACCTCGAATCCAACGTGGACGCGCAGCGCGGGCGCGGCGTGCACGCGCGCTCGATCGCGGCGCTGCGGCGGCTGAACGCGCTCGGCTATGGCGCTGGCGGCGCGCTGGAGTTGAACCTCGTCTACAACCCGCTCGGGCCCACGCTGCCGCCGCCGCAACAGGCGCTCGAGCTCGATTACAAGCGCGAGCTGCGGGTACGCTACGGCATCGGCTTCGATCGCCTGCTCACGCTCGCCAACCTGCCGGTCGCGCGCTTCGGCGCGGTGCTGCTGGCGCAGGGGCAGTTCGATGACTACCTCGCGCTGCTCAAGCGCAATTTCGTGCACGCGAACCTCGGGCAGGTGATGTGCCGTCGCCTGCTCAGCGTGGACTGGCGTGGCTTCGTCTACGACTGCGATTTCAACCAGATGCTCGATCTGCCACTGCTCGCCACTGACCGCCGCCTGCACCTGCGTGATCTGCTCGAGCGGTTGCCGCTCGATGCGCCGATCGTCACTGGCGCGCACTGCTACGGCTGCACGGCGGGGCAGGGCAGCAGCTGCTCGGGAGCGCTGGCCGCCTGAGCATGCGCCTGAGCATCGTGATCCCGGCGCTCGAGGAGGAGTCCGCGTTGCCGCTGCTGCTGCGCGACCTGCAGCCGCTGCGCGCACGCGGCGCCGAGATCATCGTGGCCGACGGCGGCAGCAATGACGGCACCGTCGCGGCGGCGGGGGCGCTGGCCGACATCGTGCTCGCGGCGCCGCGCGGTCGCGCGCTGCAGCTGAACGCGGGCGCCGCGCGCGCGCGCGGCGAGTTGCTGCTGTTCCTGCATGCCGACAGCCGCGTGCCGCCGCCCTGCGTCGCGGCGATCGCGGCGCTGGCCGGTGCCGCGCCGCACTGGGGCTTTTTTCGCGTGCGGCTGCGCGGTGTCTCGCGCTGGC
Source organism: Pseudomonadota bacterium (assembly GCA_022705125.1). Next base: position 2,412 of record JAKJFB010000360.1, on the reverse strand, counting down.
TCGGCGTGGTCGCGCGCTGCATGGCCTGGCGCTCGCGCCTCAGCGGCATTGCCACCGGCGACCAGGGTCTGTTCGTGCCGCGCGCGCTGTTCACCGCCGTGGGCGGCTATCCCGCGCAACCGCTGATGGAGGACATCGAGATCTGCCGCCGCCTGCGGCGCCACGGCGCGCCGCTCGCGCACCCGGCGTTTATCGAGAGCTCCGGCCGGCGCTGGGACCGCGACGGCGCGCTGGCCACGATCCTGCTGATGTGGCGCCTGCGCCTGTGCTACTTCCTCGGCGCCGATCCCGCGGACCTGCACGAGACCTACCATGGCCAACGCTGAGGACCGGCGCCGGTGCGGGTGTTTCCTGCAGTTCGCCAAGGCGCCGCGCGCCGGCGCGGTGAAGACCAGGCTGCACGGGCAGCTCTCGCCGGCGGGGGCCGCGGAGGTGGCGCGCGAGCTGACACGCCGGGTTGCCGCGGCGCTGCGCGCGGTCCCCGCCGGCTGGGAAGCGACGCTGTGCGTGGACGACACCACGGATGCTTTCCTGCGCGAACTGGCCGCGCGCGAGGGGCGGACGCTGCGCGCGCAGGGCGGCGGGGACCTGGGCGCGCGCATGTGGCGCGCCGTCGATGCCGCGCTCGCCGAATACCGGGCAGTGATCGTGGTCGGCAGCGATTGCCTCGGCTACGACGCGGCCTACCTCGGCGATGCGGCGGTGGCGCTGGAGCGCGGCTTCGATGCCGTGCTCGGCCCCGCGCTCGACGGCGGCTACGTGCTGGCCGGCTTCACGCGGCTGCCGAGCGCGGTGTTCGCGGGAGTGCCGTGGGGAACGGACGTGGTGCTGGCGCGCCAGCGCGAGCGCTTCGCGGCGCTCGGACTGCGCTGGCACGAACTGCCCGGGCGCGCGGACATCGATCGCCCGCAGGACCTGTGGCGTCTCGGCGACGCCGCTCAGGCGCTGGCGATCGGGCGCACGTCGCCGTAGGCGCGCGTCTGGCCGCTGCGGTCGTAGACGCCGACCGGGTCGAGCTGGCCGCGCAGCATCGACAGCAGCCGCTCGGTGCTGTGGCGCGTGCGCGCCACGATGCGCTCGTTGACGCGGTTGAGTTCCGCGACCTGTTGCAGGTTGGCGCGCAATGCCTCCCACGGTGCGGCCAGTGCCGGGTCCAGCGTGCCGAGCAGCGCCGCCCAGTCACTGCCGCGGTGGCGCGCAAGCAGGCGCTTGCGCGCGTCCTCGCTCTGCTGCAGCTCGCCGAGGCACGCGAGCTTGCGCTGCACCACGGCGTTCAGCGCCTCGGGCTCGCGCCGGGTCAGGGCCGCCCGCTCCTCGAGCAGCAGTTCGCGCAGGGTGCGCACGGCCGCGAGATCCGCGGCCACGATGGCGTGTGCGACGCCGGCGTCGTCGGTGAGGTTCTGCATGAAGATCGCCCCTGGTGGTGGCAGTACCGGATCAGTACTGCGAATCAGCGTCGATCAGCTTCCGGGCGATGCGCTCGGGATCTACCGTGTAGCTCCCGTTGGTGATGGCTTTCCTGATTTCCTGCACCCGCGCCTGGTCCACGGCGGGCTCGGCCGCGAGCTTGCGCGCGGCGGTGGCGATGAGATCCGCCACCCCGCTCAACTCGACGGTGTCATCGCGGGCAGCCGCACCCGCCTGGCGTCCCGCGCCTGCGCGCGAGTCGGACCGGACGGCCCCGGTTTCGCCCGTGCGGGCGCCGGAGGCCTGGCGCGAGTCGAATCCCTTGATGTCGGAAACCATAAAAACTGTCACCTGCTATGCCCTGCTGACTCCAGCGTGGGCGCTCGATGAAGGTATCGGCCGCCCATAGTAAACCTTTAGTCCTTTTTCAAGTCGGGTTCCGGGGCGCCCGCCTCAGATGGCCTCGGCGCTGCCGCTGCCGGTCACCACCGCGTCGATGATCCGGCCCGATTGCAGGTTGCGCACCCGTACCCGCTCCCCGAGGCGGGCCGTGCCCAGCGCTTCGCCGTTGATCTGGACAGTGATTCCTCCCGAACGGGCGCTCACGCCGAGCCGGTCCCCGCGGCGCACCAGCACCGGCAGCTCGACCAGGCCGGCGCTAAGCAGCGTGCCGGGGGCGATGGTGCGCCGGGCGTTGAGCCCGACGACATCGGCGGCCTGCGTGAGCGGCGGTGCGCCCACGGCGGCAAGGACGTTGCGCTCCTCGAGCGCGACGTCCCCGGCGCCGATCGGCTCGCCGCGGCGCAACTCGCGCGTGGCGACCAGCACCGGCCGGTACACGCGGATCTCGACGGGCACGTACAGGTTCCACGGCGAGGGGGCGCTGCAGCTGACCCGCGCGTTCACCCGCGCCTGCTGCCGCGAGAGGTCCGCCGCGACACGGATCGGTTGTCCGCAGGCGGCCATCGTGAGGCGTGTATCGAGCGCGCCCGCCGCCACCTCGAC
>JAKJFB010000035.1:367-13291 GCA_022705125.1 Pseudomonadota bacterium | reverse complement strand
GAAGGGTGGCGGCATGATGCGCAGCCAGATCCCCGTGTTCCGCCTGCCGCCGTCGGTGCTCGACGAGGAAGTCGGCTACATCCTCGATCTCGGTGTGAAGCAGCATTTCAACACGACGGTCGACAGCCTCAAGGCGCTGCTCGCGAAGGACTACGACGCGGTCTTCGTGGGCACCGGCGCGCCGCGCGGCAGCGACCTCGACCTGCCCGGGCGCAAGGAAGCGGCGGCGAACATCTTCGTCGGCATCGACTGGCTCTCCAGCGTGTCCTTCGAGCACGTCAGCAGGATCGGCAAGCGCGTGCTCGTGCTCGGTGGCGGCAACACGGCTATGGACTGCTGCCGCACGGCGCGCCGGCTCGGCGGCGAGGACGTGAAGGTCGTCGTGCGCTCGGAGTTCGACAAGATGAAGGCGTCGCCGTGGGAAAAGGACGACGCGATGGCCGAGGACATCCCGATCTTCAACAATCACGTGCCGAAGGAATTCGTGCACGAGGACGGGCGCCTGGTCGGCATGACCTTCGACAAGGTCGACGTGGTCTACGACGACAAGGGGCGTCGCAGCCTGGTGTCCACCGGCGAGGAACCGGTGTTCTTCGAGGCGGACGACGTGCTGATCGCGATCGGGCAGGACAATTCCTTCCCCTGGATCGAGCGCGACGTGGGCATCGAGTTCGGCAAGTGGGACATGCCGGTTGTCGATGCCGTCAGCTTCCAGTCGACGCTGCCGAAGGTGTTCTTCGGCGGTGACGCGGCCTTCGGACCCAAGAACATCATCACGGCGGTCGCCCACGGTCACCAGGCGGCGATCTCGATCGACCTGTTCCTGCGTGGCGAGGACGTGCGCAAGCGTCCGGCTCCCGGCGTGACGCTGGTCAGCCAGAAGATGGGCGTGCACGAGTGGAGCTACGACAACGCGATCGCCGACGACCTGCGCTACAAGGTGCCGCACGTGCCGAAGGAGATCGCGCTGAAGGACCGCAAGGTCGAGGTCGAGCTCGGCTTCGACGCGCGCACCGGTCTCGCCGAGGCGCAGCGCTGCCTCAACTGCGATGTGCAGACGGTTTTCACCACGGCCAAGTGCATCGAGTGCGATGCCTGCGTCGACATCTGCCCGACCGACTGCATCAATTTCATCGTCAATGACGAGGAACCCGCATTGCGCCAGAAACTGCGCGCCGTGGCGGGCGAACTGGCGCAGGATCTCTACGTTTCCGACGTTCTGGCCCAGACGCAGCGCGTCATGGTCAAGGACGAGAACGTGTGCCTGCATTGCGGACTGTGTGCCGAGCGCTGCCCGACCGGCGCGTGGGACATGCAGAAGTTTCTCTACAATGTCACGAAGGCTGGACAGGCATGCACGCCAAACAAGCGGTAAACGATTTCGTCGTCAAGTTCGCCAACGTCAACGGCACCGGCTCGGCCTCCGCGAACCACATGTTCGCGAAGGCGATCTTCCGCATGGGGATCCCGGTCAGCCCGCGCAACATCTTTCCGTCGAACATCCAGGGCATGCCCACCTGGTACGAGGTCCGCGTCAGCAGCAAGGGCTACCTCGGCCGGCGCGGCGGTGTCGACCTGATGCTGTGCGTGAACCCGCAGAGCATGGAGCGCGACGTGAAGGAAGTGGAGGCAGGCGGCTACTTCGTCTACGACTCCACGAAGCCCATCGACATCCGCTACGTGCGTGACGACATCCACTACATCGGCATCCCGATCACGGACATGTGCCTGCGCGAGTACGCCGACGCCCGCCAGCGCCTGCTGTTCAAGAACGTGATCTACGTCGGCGCGCTCGCCGCGCTCCTCGACATCGATTTCTCGGTGCTCAAGGACCTGGTCGCCGACCAGTTCAAGGGCAAGGAGAAGCTGATCGCGCAGAACGTGCACGCGCTCGAGCTCGGGCACCAGTACGCGGTGAAGAACTTCGACTGCCCGATCGGCATTCGCCTGGAGCGCGGCGGCAATATCGCCAGGCACATCCTCGAGACCGACCACATCCTGATGGACGGCAACACGGCAGCGGCGCTGGGCGCGGTCTACGGCGGCGCCACCGTGGCGGCGTGGTACCCGATCACGCCCTCCACCTCGGTCGTGGACGGCTTCGACAAGTACTGCCGACGCCTGCGCATCGACGCGGGCACGGGCAAGAAGAACTACGCCATCGTGCAGGCGGAGGACGAACTGTCGGCGATCGGCATGGTGATCGGAGCGACGTGGGCCGGCGCGCGCGCGTTCACCGCGACGTCCGGACCCGGCCTGTCGCTGATGAGCGAGTTCCTCGGGCTGGCCTACTTTGCCGAGATCCCGGCGGTGCTGATCGACGTGCAGCGCGCGGGTCCCTCGACCGGGATGCCCACGCGCACCCAGCAGTCGGACGTGCTTGCGGCGGCCTATGCCTCGCATGGCGACACCAAGCACGTGCTGCTGTTCCCGGCGACGCCCGCGGAGTGCTTCAGCCTGACCGTGAAGGCCTTCGACCTCGCCGATCGCCTGCAGACGCCGGTGATCATGCTGACGGACCTCGATCTCGGCATGAACGACTGGATGTCGCCGCCGCTCGTCTTCGACGACAAGCACACCTACGATCGCGGCAAGGTGCTCGACGCCGAGGCGCTGGACGGCCTGAAGGAGCGTTTCGGGCGCTACCTCGACGTCGATGGTGACGGCATCCCGTATCGCACCTATCCCGGCGCGCATCCGAAGAAGGGCGCGTACACCATACGTGGCACCTCGCGCGACGAATACGCGATCTACACCGAGGATGGCGCGGCCTACGTGCGCAACATGGACCGGCTGCTCAGGAAGTTCGAGACTGCCAAGCAGTTCGTGCCCGAGCCCAAGATCAAGCCGGCTGCCCGGGCTACGCCCTACGGCGCGCTGTTCTTCGGCACCACGGCCTCGCCCGCCTACGAGGCCGTCGAGATGCTGGAGGCCGAAGGCATCGCGATAGACACCCTCAGGCTGCGCGCATTCCCGTTCTCGGACGCGGTGGAGGAATTCATCATGAGCCACGAGACGGTCTTCGTGATCGAGCAGAACCGCGACGGCCAGATGCGCCGCCTGCTGATCAACGAGATCGATTTGCCGGCCAACGAGAAGCTGGTGCCGGTGCTGAACTACGACGGCCTGCCGATCACGGCGCGCCAGATCGCGGGCGTCATCCGCTCCACGCTCGGCGGGAGCGACAACGTGACCCCGATCACCCGCAAGCGTGAAAGCCCGAGGAAAAAATCATGACCTACCAGAGACCGTCTTTCCGTCATCCCGAGGCGCCCGTCAACGAACTGGGCTACACGCGTCGCGACTACGAGGGCTCGATTTCCACGCTGTGCGCGGGCTGCGGCCATGATTCGATCAGCGCCGCGATCATCGAGGCCGCGTTCACGCTGCCGATCGAGCCCCATCGCATCGCGAAGATGTCCGGCATCGGCTGCTCCTCGAAGACGCCGGCTTACTTCCTCGGCAGTTCGCACGGCTTCAACTCGGTGCACGGGCGCATGCCCTCGGTGACCACCGGCGCCAACCTCGCGAACCGTGACCTGGTCTACATCGGTGTCTCCGGCGACGGCGACACGGCGTCCATCGGCATGGGGCAGTTCGCGCACGTGGTGCGCCGCAACCTGAACATGACCTATATCGTCGAGAACAACGGTTGCTACGGCCTCACCAAGGGGCAGGACTCCGCCACCGCCGACGTGGGCTCCAAAAGCAAGAAGGGCAACGCGAACCCCTACGAGCCGATCGACCTCGTGAGCGTAGCGATCCAGCTCGGCGCGACCTTTGTCGGGCGCAGCTTCTCCGGTGACCGCCAGCAACTGGTGCCGCTGATCAAGGCCGCGCTCAGCCACAAGGGCTTCGCGTTCCTGGACGTGATATCGCCCTGCGTGACCTTCAACAACCACGAAGGATCGACCAAGAGTTACGCCTTCACGCGCGAGCACATCGATCCCACTCCGATCGATTTCGTGCCGATGCGCGACGAGATCCGCACCAGCTACGCGGCGGGCACGACGCAGGACGTGTGCCTGCACGACGGCTCGGTGATCCGCCTGCACAAGCAGAGCGACGAGTACGATATCCAGGACGCGCAGTCGGCGCTGCAGGCGATTGCGCAGCACCAGAAGTCGGGACGCGTGCTGACCGGGCTGCTCTACATGGACCGCGATGCGCAGGAGCTGCACGAGATCCTCGAGACGACGCGCCGGCCGCTGAACACGCTGACCGAAAAGGAACTCTGCCCCGGCACCAAGGTGCTCGACAGCATCAACGCCGGGCTGCGCTGAGGGCTGCCTCTACCACGCGGCGCTCGAGTACCCTTCGGCGCCGCGGACACGCCGTAAATCCCCCTCCGGGGCCCGGCCCGAAATCGCAGATTTCGGGCGTTCGGCGGGGCGAAGCAGTGCTTCGCCGGAATCCGCCTCACCCCTGCAGGCTACCTGTCGCCGTCCTGGCGACAGAAGGTCCGCGGTACCGAAGGCCACTCGACCGCCTCAGGTTGGTGGCCCCTACGACAAGCTCCTCGCCATTCAGCTCGCCGCTGATATTGCGCACATTCCGCCGAGCGCCCGGGCAACGAGGCCGCTCGGCAACGTGTGCGCCAGCGTTCGCGCGTGGGATCGTGCGCTCGGCTCTTCTGCAGGTGCGTCTTGTTTCGCGCGAATCGGCCACTCGTCCCCTGAAGTGTGCGTGCCAGCAGCGCAGCCTGTGCCCCGCTGGCTGTCGTGCGAGGACCGTCTGTCGCCTGGATGGCGACAGTCGAGCCTACATGGACGTATTCACGGCGTGTCCGAGCATGAGAGTCAGCGGGGCACAGGCGGGGGAGAACCGCAAGTTCACGAAAAGCACCCGTCCGGATGAATCCGGAGTTACGGTTGCAGCCAGGGCTGCAGCGCGAGGTCCAGACCTTCGTTGATGAAGCTCTCGTTGTCCAGCACCGTCTTCTCGCGCGTCCAGCGCGGGGTGGAGGGCTTGAGGTTCAGGTACTCCGTGACTTCGATGCCGCCGGCGCCGTTGTAGAGACGCTGCAGTTGCAGGTCGAAGACGTTGATGTAGAGGCCCACGGCGTCCACGCCCTGCACCCAGTCGAAGTCCGCCGCCACGCCGTCGCCGCCGCGACTGGAAGGGCGGCGGGTCACGCCGAGGAAATGCGCCTGGTGGTTGCCGCTCGGGGAGAAATAGACCTGCAATTCCTCGAGGTTGGTGAACACGATGGCCTGCACCCGGCCGTCGGCAGCCAGCGCCTTGACGGTCTCGCTGAGCACGTACTGGAACACGGTGTCGTTCAGCTTGCCGGTGCCGGGGTTGTAGGGCTCGCCCCAGTTGCGCACGCCTTCCTTCCACGCCTTCTCGAACAGCTCCGAAGGCAGCACTTCGTAGCCTGCCGCCGTCAGGCGCTGCGCCACCAGGCGGTCGATGCGCGCCTCGTGCTCGGCCAGGTAGTTGCGGCTCGGCTTGCCGAAGTTGATCGGGGCGATCACCACGCGGCCGAACTGCGCCTTGTCCGCGAGGCGCGCGTCGTAGCTCGCCTGGTAGGCGGTGCCGCCGCCGCTTCCGCCGCTCGGCGCGCTGGCGCAGGCGACGAGGCACAGGGTCGTGAGGGTCAGCAGGAGCGCGCGCATGGGACATACCTTGTAAGACGGGGAGCGCGCGGATTCTAGCAACCGCTATTGCCAATGAGAACCGCGCCGTGCTCCCATCGGGATCCCGCATGCCACGCCGGACGCACGCCACGGTGACCGAATTGCTCCATTGCCAGATCCACGGAACCGCGGGACGCGCGGTGATCCTGCTGCACGGCCTGTTCGGCTTGTCGGCGAACCTCGGCCCGATGGCCCGCGAGCTGGCGCGCGACTACCGCGTGCTGCTGCCGGACCTGCGCAACCATGGCCGCTCGTTCCACGCGCCCGGGATGGGCTATGCGCTGATGGCGCAGGACGTGCTGCGCCTGATGGACGCGCACGGGATCGCGACGGCGGCCCTGGTCGGGCACTCGATGGGGGGCAAGGTGGCGATGCAGGCCGCGCTCGACAATCCCGGGCGCATCGAGCGCGTGCTGGTCGGTGACATTGCGCCGGTCGATTACGCGGCGCACCACCAGCGCGTGTTCGCGGCGCTGCGCGAGGCGGCGGCCGATTCGCTCGCGGACCGTCGCGCGACCCAGCGCATCCTCGAGCGCCACATCGCCGAGCCCGGCGTGGTGGCGTTCATGCTGATGAACCGCGCGCAGCACGAGGACCGCAGCTGGCACTGGCGCTTTGACCTCGGTGAGATCGAGGCGGGCTATCCCGAGATCCTCGCGGCGCCGCGGGGCGCCGCGCCCTACGAGGGGCCGGTGCTCTTCATCAAGGGCGAGCTCAGCGACTACATCCTGCCGTCGGCGAACGAGGCCACGCGGGCGCTGTTCCCGCGGGCCCGGCTCAAGGTCATCGCGGGCGCGGGGCACTGGCTGCACGCGGAGAAGCCCGCGATCTTCCTGCGTCTGGCGCGCGAATTCCTCGCCGCTACTTCCTGATCTGGCCGTCCAGCATCTTCGCGAGCTTCGGCCCGAACGGCGGCAGCGTGCCGGCGAGCTTCGACAGGTTCAGCCTGCCTTCGCGGAACACCCCCTTGGCGTGGCTGAAGGTGCGGAAGCCGTCGCGGCCGTGGTAGTGGCCCATGCCGCTGGCGCCCACGCCGCCGAAGGGCAGGTCGTCGCAGGCGAAATGCATCATCACGTTGTTCACGCTGACACCGCCGGAGATGGTCTCGCGCAGCACGCGCTCGCGCTCCGCATCGTCCTTGCCGAACCAGTACAGCGCCAGCGGCCGCGCGCGCGCGTTCACGTAGGCGATGCACTCGCCGATGTCGCGGTAGGTCTTCACGACCAGAACCGGACCGAAGATCTCCTCCTGCATCACCTTCAGTGCGTCGTCGGGGTTCACCACGATGTGCAGCGGGATCTTGTGCCGCATGCGGTCGGTGAAATCCTCGCGCCCGGGATTGAGCTCGATGATGCGCGCGCCCGCCGCGCGGGCCTCCTCGATGTAGCCGAGCACGCGGTCGTAGTGGCGCTCGTTGATCATTGCGTTGTAATCGGGGTTCAGCACCGTCGTGGGATACTGCGCCACGAAATTCTTCCGGCAGCTCTCGAGGAAGACCTCCAGACGCGATTCGGGGACGAAGGCATAGTCCGGCGCGATGCACAGCTGACCGGCGTTCTGTCCCTTGCCGGTGACGATCTTCCCGGCCGTGTCCTCGATGTCGGCGCTGGCGCTGACGATCACCGGCGATTTGCCCCCCAGCTCCAGCGTGACCGGGGTCAGGTTCTCGGCCGCGGCGCGCATCACCATGCGACCGATGGCGGTCGCACCGGTGAACAGCAGGTGGTCGAAGGGCAGCGAGGCGAACGCGGCGCCCACCTCGGGACCGCCGGTCATCACGGCGATCTCGCTGCGGTCGAAGTAGCGCCCGATCAGTTCGCGCGTGAGCTCGGAGGTCTGTGGCGTGAATTCCGAGGGCTTGATCATCACGCGGTTGCCGGCCCCGAGGATGTCCGCCATCGGGCTGAACACCATGCCCACGGGGATGTTCCACGGCGTCATGTTGCCGACCACGCCCTTGGGCTGGTGGTAGACGAGCGCGCGGGCGCCGAACAGGTTCATCGGCACCGGGGCGCTGCGCCGCTCGGGCTTCATCCACGATTTCAGCTTCTTCTTCACATGCTTGAGGTTGCCCACCGAGGTCATGATCTCGGCCATGCGCGTAATGTAAGGCGAGCGGCAGCCGTAGTCGGCCGACAGCGCGCTGCAGATCGCTTCCTGGTTGTCGACCAGCAGCGCGATGCAGCGCTCGATGCGGTCGATACGCGTGCCGTACTGCACGAAGCCCTCGGCCCGGAACGCCTTGCGCTGCAGCTCCAGCGTCTCCAGCATCGCGCCGCGCGCGTCGATCACGGCGCCTGCCTGTTCTGCTGCGGTGGTCATGTCCGCTTCTCCTTCGAGTCGGTAAATGTTGAATCAGGGATGGTGCATGCGGCGCGCACCGGCGTGGCCGGACTGCCAGGCCGTTCGTGGCACATCGTCACAGCGGGACGCGAATCCCGCAGCCAAAATGTACGGTGCCGGTTTCGGCGTCACGTTTCGTCCTCGATCAGCATCCCGGCGGCCTTGAGGCCGATGGCGACGCAGAGCGCGTTGGTGTTGCCGCTGATGATGTCGGGAATCACCGACGCATCGGCGATGCGAAGGCCCTCGAGGCCGTGCACACGCAGGCGATGGTCGACCACCGCGTCCTCGCCCGCGCCCATCGCGCAGGTGCCGACCGGGTGGTAGACCGACTCGGCCTCGCGGCGGATGAACGCGAGGATCTGCTCGTCGCTGCTGCAGTTCACGCCGGGCCGGATCTCCGCTTCACGGTAGCCGTCGAACACGCTGGAGGCGAAGATCTCGCGCACGCGCCTGACCGCGTCGATCATCACGCGCCGGTCCGCCTCGGTGGCCATGTAGTTGGCGCGGATCGCCGGCGGATAGTCGGGGAAGGGCGTGCGCGCGTGCACGCTGCCGCGGCTGCTCGGGCGCAGGTTGCATACGGTCGCGGTGGTGCCGGGCACGGTGACGAGATTGCCGCGCGCGTCGAGGCGCCCGGCGGCAGGCGTGAAGTGGATCTGCGCGTCGGGGCGCCCGACGTCGGGCGAGCTGCGCAGGAAGGCGCCGGCCTGGCAGGCGGGGTGGATCAGCAGCCCCTCGCGCCTGATGCCCCAGCGCAGCGCGTTGCGCAGCAGGCCGAGCGGCGTGGTCTCCTCGGCGAAAGTCCTCACGTTGCGCAGCCCCTGCTGCACGTTGATCGTCAGGTGGTCCTGCAGGTTCTCGCCCACGCCGGGCAGCGCGTGCCGGGTGGTGATACCCAGCGGCTCGAGCACGGCGGGATTGCCGATGCCGGAGAGCTCCAGCAGCTGCGGGCTGTTGATCGAGCCGCCGCAGAGGATCACCGAGCGGCGCGCAGCCACGCGCAGCACCTTGTCCTTGCGGCGGTACTGCACGCCGGTGACGCGCTCGCCATCGAACAGCAGCTTCTCGGCAAGGGCATGCGTCGCCAGCTCGAGGTTGGCGCGCTTGAGCGCGGGCTTGAGGAAACTGGTCGCCGCGGTCTGGCGCACGCCGTTGCGCACGTTGACCTGGTAGCGGCCGATGCCTTCCTGGCTCGGGCCGTTGAAGTCGGTGTTGAAGGGCAGGCCGATGCTCACGCCCGCCTGGATGAACAGGTCGGTGCACTCGAGCGGGGGGCCGACCTCGTCGACCCACAGCCCGCCGCCGCTGCCGTGCAGCGCGTCGGCGCCGCGCGTATTGTGCTCGCTGGCGAGGAACCAGGGCAGCATCTCCTCGTAGGACCAGCCGGGATTGCCGGCCGCGGCCCAGGCTTCGTAGTCCTCGCGCTGGCCGCGGATGTAGACCATGCCGTTGATGGCGCTGGTGCCGCCCACCACCTTGCCGCGCGGCCAGGCGATCTTGCGGTAGTCGAGCTCGGGCTCGGGCTCGGTCTGGTAGCACCAGTTGACGCTCCTGTCCTTCATCAGGAAGGCGAAGCCGAGCGGCACGTGGATCATCGGGTGGCGGTCCGGCCCGCCGGCCTCGAGCAACAGCACGTGCCGGCTCGCTTCGCGGCTGAGGCGCGAGGCGAGCGCGCAGCCGGCCGAGCCGGCGCCGATGATGATGTAGTCATAGCTGGCGTCGAAGCCGCGCGGGGTGGTGCTCAAGCGGGTGCGCTCCGGTACTGCGTGAGGCGGCCATTGTCGGCGATACCGGCGCAGCGCTCCACGCCCGCCTGATTACGCTTTGGTAAGCGGCGGCTGGCGCCGCCCCACGCGATTGTGGTCAGATGCGCGGCTCACAAGGACGGGGATATGCACGATGGCCGGGGCCAGCCTGCTCGCGCTGCTCGACGACATCGCAACGGTGCTCGACGACGTCGCGGTGATGACCAAGCTCGCGGCGAAGAAGACCGCCGGGGTGCTCGGCGACGATCTCGCGCTGAACGCGCAGCAGGTCGCCGGCGTGCAGGCCAGCCGCGAGCTGCCGGTGGTGTGGGCGGTGGCCAAGGGCTCGCTGGTGAACAAGGCCATCCTGGTGCCGGCGGCGCTGCTGATCAGCTGGCTGGCGCCGTGGCTGATCACCCCGCTGCTGATGATCGGCGGCGCCTTCCTGTGCTACGAGGGCTTCGAGAAGCTCGCGCACCGCTTCCTGCACAGCGCCGGCGAGGACGCCGCGGCGCACGAGGCGCTGGAGCATGTGCTGCTCGACCCCGGCACCGATATGGTCGCCTTCGAGACGCACAAGATAGGCGGCGCCATCCGCACCGATTTCATCCTCTCGGCCGAGATCATCGTGATTGCGCTGGGCACGGTGCAGGCGGCGTCCTTTGCCCACCGGGCCGCGGTGGTCACGGTGGTCGCGGCGGCGATGACCGTGGGCGTTTACGGCTTCGTGGCCGGCATCGTGAAGATGGACGACGCCGGCCTGCTGCTGTTGCGCGACGAATCGCCGGGCGCGGGGGGCAGGCTGAAACGCGCCCTCGGCAACGCGCTGCTGTGGATCGCGCCGCGGATGATGAAGACGCTGTCGGTGCTCGGCACGGCGGCGATGTTCCTGGTCGGCGGTGGCATCCTGGTGCATGGCATGCCGCCGCTTGCGCAATGGCTGCACGGCGCCGAACACGCCGCCGCCGGCGTGCCCGGCGTGGGCGCGGTGCTGGCCGGCGTCACGCCGGCGCTGCTCAACGCCGCCGCCGGCATCGTGGCGGGGGCGATCGTGCTGGCCGCGGTCAGCGCTTACGGCGCATTGACAGGACGATGGCGCGGGCGCTGAGGCAGCGCGCCGGGCAATTGCAGGCAAGACGGAGGTACTGCGAGTGGATACGACGACCCTGTTCTCGCTCGCCGGGCGCACCGCGCTGGTCACCGGCGGCTCGCGCGGCATCGGCCGCATGATCGCGGCGGGTTTCATCGCCCAGGGCGCGCGCGTCTACATATCTTCGCGCAAGGGCGCGGCGTGCGAGGCGGTCGCCGGGGAACTGGGCCCGAACTGCATCGCGCTGGCGCAGGACGTCTCCACGGTCGCGGGTTGCCGCGCGCTGGCGGCGGACTACAGCGCGCGCGAGCCCGCGCTCGACATCCTGGTCAACAACGCCGGCGCGGCCTGGGGCGAGCCCTTCGAAAGCTTTCCCGAAGCGGGCTGGGACAAGGTCATGGACCTGAACCTCAAGTCGCCGTTCTTTCTCACCCAGGCGCTGCACGGCGCGCTGAAGGCGGCGGCCACCCCCGCGCGTCCGGCCAAGGTGATCAACATCGCCTCGGTCGACGGCATGCGTCCCAATCCCTGGCACACCTACAGCTACCAGGCCTCGAAAGCCGGGCTGATCCACCTGACGCGGCGACTGGCGGCGCGGCTGATCAGCGATGGCATCGTGGTCAGCGCGATCGCGCCGGGGGCGTTTGCCTCCGATATGAATCGCGCGGCGCGCGATCATGGCGATCTCGCCGCACGGGCGATACCGTCCGGGCGCATCGGCAGGGACGAGGACATGGCGGGCGCGGCGATCTATCTGGCGAGCCGAGCCGGCGATTACGTGGTGGGGGAAACGCTCACCGTCGACGGCGGGCTGGTGAATGCCGCACTGGGCGAGTCGATCGACGCGTAGGGGGATGCAGGCAGCGGCGGCCGGATCCTGCCGCCGCTGCCTGCGATGCGCTCGATCAGAAGAAGACCGATTTTTCCAGCATGATCACCGCAGAGCCGGCCACGTAGCCCATCAACGCCAGGCCGCTGATATTGCGCACGTACCAGAAGAAGTTGATGCGCTCCATGCCCATCGCGGCCACGCCGGCCGCCGAGCCGATGATCAGGCAGCTGCCGCCGGTGCCCGCGGCGAAGGCCAGGAACTCCCACAGCGGGGAATCGGTCGGATGCACCGCCAGGTCGTACATGCCCATGGTCGCGGCGACCAGCGGCACGTTGTCGATAACGGCCGAGAGCAGGCCGATCAGGAACACGATCAGGTCGAGGTTGCCCACGGTACGGTCCAGGAAGCCGGCCGCCTGCGCGAGCAGCCCCGTCGCCTGCAGCGCGGAGACGGCCGTCAGGATGCCGAGGAAGAACAGCACGCTGGGAGTGTCGATGCGGCGCACCACCGTGAGGATGTGCATGCCCGATTCCATCGCGGCGTCGCGGTCCTTGTGCACCAGCTCTGACACCACCCACAGCACGCCGAGGCTGAACAGCATGCCCATGAAGGGCGGCAGGTGCGTCACGGTCTTGAACACCGGCACGAACAGCAGGCCGCCCATGCCCACCAGGAAGATCAGGTTGCGCTGCGATTTGCTGACCGAGTGATGGGCCTCGTTCTGAACCTGCACGGGGCTGGTGATCTGCCGCCCGCGCAGGCGGAAGGTGAGGAACAGCAGCGGGATCGCGAGGCACACCAGGCTCGGCAGGAAGATCGATTCCATGATGCGCAGCGTGGTGATCTGCCCGCCGATCCACAGCATCGTGGTCGTGACGTCGCCGATCGGTGACCAGGCGCCGCCGGCGTTGGCCGCGATCACGATGATGCCGGCGAAGAACAGCCGGTCGTCCTTGTCGTCGATCAGCTTGCGGATCAGCGAGATCATCACGATCGTGGTGGTCAGGTTGTCGAGTGCCGCCGACATGAAGAAGGCGACGAAGCCGATGATCCACAGCAGCTTGACCATGCTGGTCGAGCGGATGCGGTCGGTGATGATCGTGAAGCCGCCGTAGACGTCGACCATCTCGACGATGGTCATCGCGCCGAGCAGGAAGAACAGGATGCTCGCGGTCTCGGCGAAGCCCTCGAGCATCTGGTGCTCGCCGACCCAGGCCTTGATGATCTCCTCGGTGGACTTGGTCGCGTGCGCGTCCAGGAAGGTCTGCGGCA
>JAKJFB010000035.1:0-357 GCA_022705125.1 Pseudomonadota bacterium | reverse complement strand
GGGGCGGCGAGGATGTAGACCGCCCAGCACAGCACGCCGGTCAGCACCGCGGGCGCTGCCTTGTCGACGTTGACGTTGTGCTCGAGGATGATCATCAGGTAGCCGACACAGAAGATGGCGATGATGGCGATCAGCGGTAATGGCATGTGTCTCTTCCCGGCTACTGGGGGTGCGTGGATCCAAGCGCGCTAATTTAAGCCGAGAGGCGTGCCGGCGACCATGCGCGCCAGCGTGCAAATTGCCGAAGCGCGAGGCCGTGCTGCCCGGGGACGCGCGAACGGGCGGTTTTGTTTGTCCGGGCGAGCGGCTATGCTCCCCGGCTTGCAACGAGCACCCAGGCAGGGGAGGTCCCACGTG
>JAKJFB010000359.1 GCA_022705125.1 Pseudomonadota bacterium | reverse complement strand
ATGTTGTCCCACAGCCGTATCTGCCCAGCGATGCGCCCGGCGGGCCGCAGCGCATCGAAGCCGGCGATGATCAGATCCGCCGGCACCACGTCCAGCTTGTCGCACAGCTTGTCGACGTCGAAGCGGCGCGCATCGGACAGCGCGCGGAACAGCGTCATCTTCGAGAAGTCCAGCGGCGTGGTGAAGCACACCAGGTTGCGCAGCGCGGCGCCGTCATGCAGCGCGCTGTACAGCAGCGACAGCACGCCGCCGAAGCAGTAGCCCACCAGCGTCAGTTCGTCCTCGCCCGACTGCTGCTGCACGCGCGCGATGCAGTCGGGGATGAAATCGAGCACGTAGTCCTCGATGCGCAGCCCGCGCTCTTCAGCCGTAGGCGCGTTCCAGTCCATCACGTAGACGTCGTAGCCGCGCTGCAGCAGGAACTCGACGAAGCGCTCGCGCGCGCCGGCGAAGACAGCGAGGAAGTGCGCGACCTGCGCGAGGAACTCGCCGCGCTGCGCGCGCGCATCGAACGCATCCCCTTCATCGACCGCTTCGACCTGCGCTACAACAACCGCGTCAAGGAGCCCCGCCCCACCACCCAGGCGGTGATGTTCTGCGTGATGGACGTCTCCGGCTCGATGGACGAGGAGCGCAAGTCCATGGCCAAGCGGTTCTTCATGCTGCTCTACCTGTTCCTCACGCGCAGCTACGAGCACATCGAGGTCGTCTTCATCCGTCACCACACCGTGGCCAAGGAAGTCGACGAGGACGAATTCTTCCACTCGCGCGAATCCGGCGGCACCGTGGTCTCCAGCGCGCTCGAGCTGATGCGCAACATCCTGCGCGAGCGTTACGCCAACGGGCAGTGGAACGTCTACGGCGCCCAGGCCTCCGACGGCGACAACTGGGACAACGACTCGCCGGTGTGCGGACGCCTGCTCGGCAAGGAGATCCTGCCCTGGTGCCAGTACTTCGCCTACGTCGAGATCACCGCCGGCGAGCCGCAGAACCTGTGGCGCGAGTACGCCAAGCTCGAGGCCGCGCACGACAACTTCGCGATGCAGCGCATCGAGTCGCCGGCCGACATCTACCCGGTGTTCCGCGAACTGTTCAAGAAGACGATCGCATGAAGACCCCCCGCCCCCGCACGCGCGGCCGCGCCGCCAAGGCTCCGCTCCCCTCCGGCTCGGAATGGACCGTCGAGGCCATCGACCGCTACAACGAGGAGATCGCCCGGGCCGCCGCGCACTACAAGCTCGACACCTACCCGGTGCAGGTCGAGATCATCACCGCCGAGCAGATGATGGACGCCTACGCCTCGGTGGGCATGCCGGTCAACTACCACCACTGGTCCTTCGGCAAGCACTTCCTCGCCACCGAGAAGGGGTACAAGCGCGGGCAGATGGGCCTGGCCTACGAGATCGTGATCAACTCCAACCCCTGCATCGCCTACCTGATGGAGGAGAACACGCTCACCATGCAGGGCCTGGTGATCGCCCACGCCGCCTACGGCCACAACAGCTTCTTCAAGGGCAACTACCTGTTCCGCACCTGGACCAACGCCGACGCCATCATCGACTACCTGCTGTTCGCGCGGAACTACATCACCCAGTGCGAGGAGCGCCACGGCGAGGAAGCCGTCGAGCTGCTGCTCGACTCCTGCCACGCCTTGATGAACCTCGGCGTGGACCGCTACAAGCGCCCGCCCAGGCTCTCGCTCGCCAAGGAGAAGCTGCGCCAGCAAGAGCGCGAGGAGTACCTGCAGAGCCAGGTCAACGACCTGTGGCGCACACTGCCCGCCCACGAACTGCGCACCGATGCCCGCGCCGAGGCGCGCTTCCCGCCCGAGCCCGAGGAGAACCTGCTCTACTTCGTCGAGAAGAACGCCCCGCTGCTCGAGCCCTGGCAGCGCGAGGTGGTGCGCATCGTGCGCAAGATCGCGCAGTACTTCTTCCCGCAGCGCCAGACCCAGGTCATGAACGAAGGCTGGGCCACCTTCTGGCACTACACCCTGCTCAACCACCTCTACGACGAGGGTCTGCTCGCCGACAGCTTCATGCTGGAATTCCTGCAGTCGCACACCAACGTCGTCGCGCAGCCGCCCTACAACAGCCGCTGGTTCGGCGGGATCAACCCCTACGCGCTGGGCTTCGCGATGTACACCGACCTGAAGCGCATCTGCGAGGCGCCCACAGAAGAAGACCGCGAGTGGTTCCCCGAGATCGCCGGCAGCGACTGGCTGGAAACCTTCGATTTCGCGATGCGCAACTTCAAGGACGAGAGCTTCGTCGCGCAATACCTGTCGCCCAAGGTCATGCGCGACTTCCGCCTGTTCGCGGTGCTCGACGACGACCACGAGGACAAGCTCGAGGTCTCCGCGATCCACGACGACGGGGGCTTCCGCAAGCTGCGCGAGATCCTCTCCGACCAGTACAACCTGGGCGCGCGCGAACCCAACGTGCAGGTGTGGAACGTCGACCTGCGCGGCGACCGCTCGCTCACCCTGCGCCACACCCCCTTCCGCCGCCGCCCGCTCGGCGACGGCACCGACGAAGTCATGCGCCACCTTGCCCGCCTGTGGGGCTTCACCGTGCGCCTCGAGCGTGCGGACGACGACGGCAAGGTCGAACTCCTCCACGAGATCCGCGGCGAGACCACCCGCCCCCGCCCGCCCGGCTGAGCGCCTGTCGCCCGAAGCGACCCGAAGGCCACCGCAGGGGCGACGCGGGTCGCGCTCCGGCCGCCAAGATTGCGCCCGCGCGCATTGGGCGCGCGCAGCCGAGGACGTAGAATCCCGACTCCCCCACCGGAGTCCGTCATGTTCAGCCCCCTGCGTCCGATCTACCCCGTCGCCGGCATCCGCGAGATCGAGGACAAACTCATCCCGAACGCCCGCCCGCCGCTGATGGAGCGCGCCGGGCGCGCCGCCGCGCAGGATGCGGTACGGCTGATCATGGATCGCCCCGGGCCGATCCTGATCGCCTGCGGCCCTGGCAACAATGGCGGCGACGGCTTCGTGATGGCGCGCCAGCTCGCCCAGGCCGGGCGCGAGGTAGTGGTCGCGTTCTGCAGCGCGGCCGAGCGTCTGCCGGCCGAGGCGGCCAAGGCGCACGCCGACTACCTCGCCGCCGGCGGCAGCATCGTCTCCGACCTCCCCGCCGCGCCGGCCAACGGCTGGGCCCTGGTGGTCGACGCGCTCTTCGGGATCGGCCTCGGACGCCCGATCGAAGACCGCTACGCGAGCTGGATCCACACCCTCAACGCCCAACCCTGCCCGCGCATGGCGCTCGACGTCCCGAGCGGACTCGACGCCGACACCGGCAGCCCGCTCGGCGCCACCTTCCGCGCCACCCACACCACCACCTTCATCGCCCTCAAACCCGGCCTGCTCACCAACGACGGCCCCGACCACTGCGGCGAGATCAGCGTGC
>JAKJFB010000358.1 GCA_022705125.1 Pseudomonadota bacterium | reverse complement strand
TCGTGCGCGCAGCGGGCGCAGCGACCACACTCTGCGGTCACGCCGAGCGAATGGCGCAGGTCGCGCAGGGTCCGCGCGCCCTGCGCCGCGGCGTGGTGGATCTGGCGTTCGGTGACCGCGTTGCATACGCACACGTACATAGTCTAGCCTCCTGACGGGGTTTTGCCCCGATATGGCATCGCCTGGAAGGTCATTTGGTGAGGATCAGCTTGCCGTTGCGCGTCGTGCGCAAGATGTACTCGCTGCCCTCGTGCTCGATCCGCAACTCGCGCCGGCCGCCGAGGAGCTCCTTGCTGGTGAGCAGGGGGCGCCGCTGTGCAGTCGAATCCGCATCGGGCCGGCTGGCCGGCATGGCGGCGGAAACGGGGAATTCGCAAGGTTGCATGATCGAACGACGTTAAAAATACGAATGATTCGCATTAAATCACGAGTCGCCGACGCATGCAATGCCGGCGCGCATCCGCTGCCCGCTGGCTTCACTCCAGGAGCATCAGGACGTTCAGGGGCTGGTTGGCGGCAGAGGCGGCAGGCAGGTAGGCGAGCGCGTTCGGGTCGGCGAGCACGCGGCCGAGCGCGTCGGCCGCGTCGGCCGCCTCGTGGGGCGGATGGGCGCGCCCGGTGAAGACCATCCGCGACCAGTAGGCGCGGATCTGGCTGGGGTTCTTGCCGGTCAGGCGCTGATAGAAGAGGTCGCGTTCGGCGCCAGCCGGCAGGTCGAGCAGGCGGACGCCACGCCCGTCGGGCAGGGTGGTGCGGCGGCCGAGGTAGAGCTGGGCGGCGGTCTCGCGGTCGACTTCGGCGATGCCTCCGGCGTGGGCGCTGACCAGGACGACGCCTTGCGCGTGCGCTCCGGCCTGCCAGAGGGCGAGCACGAGCGTCAGCATCGGCGCGAGGCCGAGCCGTCGGAGCAGGCGCGCCGGATCAGAACACCACATCGACCGACACGCTCAGCAGATTGATGCTGCGATCGTCGAGACCGGGGGCGAAGGGGTTGCCCCGCGCGATGAAGCTGCCGTGCGCGCCGCGATCGGTTTCGATGTGGCTGAATTCCGCCTTCACCGCCGAATTCGGCGTGAAGTCCCAACGCGTGCCGAGGGTCACGCTGCGCTGGGCCTGGTTGCGCGAGCGGTTGAAGACCGCGACCGCTGCGGCGCTTTGTGGCGAGTCCGCCAGCCCGGGGTCGGCCAGCGGCGCGTCCTGGCGCTGGCGGGCGAGACCGAAATAAGGCATCCATGCGCCGAAGCGCCGCCCGACCGCGAGATAGGCTCCGGTCGCGCTGTTGACGAAGGCGTCCGCCTGCAGGCGCCAGCTCGGCGCTCACGATCCAGCGCCCGTCGTCCCACTGCATGCCGAGGGAGCTGAAGCTGGCGTGGGCACCCTTCCCGCTCAATCGCGCCTGCAGGTCGGGCGGGATCCGCCAGGTGTCGACGAGGTCCCGGTACGACTGCGAGGTCCGGATCACCGCCAGCTCCGCCTCCGCGTGGCTCGCGCTGAAGCTCAACTCGTCGCGCTCCAGCGTCACGGTGAGGCCGCGCAGCCGGCGCAGATTCGCGCGTCCGCCACCGATCACGGGGATGCGGCTGCTGCCAAGATACGGGTGCAGCTCGATGAAGGATCCGCCGATCGGGCTGCGATGCAGCAGGTCGATGCCATCCATGTCGGCGAAGGGGTTGAGCGCGTAGACCTCTGCCGGCGGGCGGACCCAGGGCTGGCTGTAGTTGATGTCGGCGGTCTCGGACAGCATGAAGAAGGGGCTGCGCAGGCGCCCGGCACGCACGGTCAGCGCGGGGCTCAGGGCGTGGCTCAGGAAGGCCAGGGCAGGCCGCGGCGTGTAGTCGCCGCGCTGGGTCTCGCGCGTCACGACCTGCAGCACCGCTCCGGTGCCGTCACCGGACTGCCAGCCGAGCTGTACCCCGAGCACCGAGTCCGGCCCGGTGTCGACGCGGTTGCCGCCCGGCGCGTCGATCCCGACGCGGGCGAACTCCAGGTCGTCCGCGCGGCTGTAGACCGCCCCGGCGGTCGCGAAGCCCGACACCTGCAGGTCGGGTGCGGCGCCCGTGCCGGGGCTGGACGCCAGCGCGGCGATGCCGGCGAGCAGCAACAAGGTGCGGCGAGGGCTCATCGGCGCTCCGGAGCGGGATTGTGCAAGCGGTTGAAGGTGGCGTCGCGGTCGAGCGGCCGCGAGAACAGGTAGCCCTGTCCGAAGTCGCAGCCCATCGCGCGCAGGATCTCAAGCTGGGCCTCATCCTCGATGCACTCGGCGACGACGGTCATGCCGAGGTCGTGGGCGAGTTCGATGCTGTGCCGCACGATCGCGCGCAGGCGCTGGTCGTACGGCAGCGAGCGCACGAAGGAGCCGTCGAGCTTGACCTGGTTGCACGGCATCGTGTGCAGGTAGCTCAGCGTCGAGTAGCCGGTGCCGAAGTCGTCGATGAGGATGTCGAGTCCGGCGGCGCGGAGGGCATGGAGGTGGTCGATCGCCGGGCCGTCCGGATGGGCGAGCACGCTCTCCGTGACCTCGAAGCGGATGCGTTCGCG
Organism: Pseudomonadota bacterium; assembly: GCA_022705125.1. The sequence continues at coordinate 886 of JAKJFB010000358.1, read as the reverse complement.
CGCCACGCCGACACGGTCGATGGCGGCGAGCAGTTCGGCGGCGAGATCCGGGCGTGCGAGCTGGCGCGCGGACAGGTTCACGCTGACGCGCAGCGGCGCGTCGGCTGGCAGCCGGCCCGCCCATTCGCGCAGGTCGGCGCACACGCGCTCGAGCACGAGCGTGCCGATGTCGTGGATCAGGTCGAGCGCCTCGGCGAGCGGGATGAACTCACCCGGCGAGAGCAGGCCGAGCGTCGGGTGCGGCCAGCGCACCAGGGCCTCGAAGCTGGTCGTACGCAGGTTCGCGAGCTCGACGATGGGCTGGTACCACACCTGCAGCCCGCCCTGGGTGAGCGCCTTGCGCAGTTCGGCCTCGACCTGCAGCGCGCGCACCGCGGCGGCGTGCATCTCGGTGTGGAAGAATTCGATCGGCCCCCGCTCGCTGCGACGGGCCTTGTGCAGTGCGTTGTCGGCATCGCGCAGCAGCGATTCGGCGTCCTCGCGCTCGTTGTCGCTGATGGCGACGCCCACCCGGCAGCGCGGGTGCAGTTGCTGACCGTCGTCGTCGGGTGCGAAGGCCGGCAGCGCGACCAGCTGCTCGCAGATGCGCAGCGCGTCGATCGAGCTCTCCACACCGTTGAGCAGCACCGCGAACTGGTCACCCCCCACCCGCGCGCACACGTCGCCATCGCGCATCAGGGCCGCGATGTGGGCACCGATCCGGCGCAGCAGTTCGTCGCCCACGAGGTGCCCGTAGCTGTCGTTGACCAGGCTGAAGCGCTCCAGGTTGATCGCCAGGATCGCGATCTGGGTGAGGTCCCCGCGCCGGCGCTGGGCAAGCGCGCGGTTGGCGTGCTCGATGAACATCGCGCGGTTGGGCAGGCCGGTGAGGCCGTCGTGCAGCGCG
>JAKJFB010000357.1 GCA_022705125.1 Pseudomonadota bacterium | reverse complement strand
CCGCGCAGGCCGCGACCCGCTCGGCCATCGAAGCGCAGCGCGGCGCCATCACGCGGCTGGTCGGCTCGCTCGGCGAGATGCGCGCCGCGCAGCAGCAGGCCATCGCCGCCGAGCGCACTGCAGCCGAGGCCGCGAAGGCCGCCGCAGCCGTCCAGGCGCGCGCGGCAGCCGAAGCCGCCGAAGCCGCCAAGGTCGCCGCCGCAGCGCGCGCCCGTGCCGATGCCGAGGCCGCCAGGCTCGCGCAGTACGACGCCATGGTGGAAGTGCGCGCGCAGCAGCAGATCGCCGATGCCCGTCGCCGAGGTGCCGCCGCTGCCGAGCAGGCCGCCCGCACCGTGCGCTCCAGCACGCAGCAGACCGCCAGCAGCGCCGGCCTGTTGCGTGACGCGCTGGCCCTCGCCGGCGGTGCCGGAATCGCCCGCGAATTCGTACAGGCCAACGTCCGCGCGCAAACGCTGGACCGCACCCTCAAGCAGTTGACCGGCTCGGCGCAGGCCGCCGCCCGTGAACAGGAATACCTGCGCAAGACGGCCAACAACCTGGGCGTCGCCGTTGCCGACGTGTCCGGCGCCTACATCAACCTGCTCGCCGCTGCCAAGGGCACCGCGCTGGAAGGGCAGGGCGTGCGCGAGGTGTTCGAGTCGATCGTTGGCGCGCTCTCCGGCCTCGGCAAGAGCGGGGCCGAGATCGATCAGGCGCTGGGCGCGATCGTGCAGATGATCACGCTGACCAAAGTGCAAAGCGAGGAACTCAAGGAACAGCTCGGCACCGCACTGCCCGGCTCGCTGCAGATCGCCGCCGATGCGCTGCACGTCACCACCGGTCAGCTCATCCAGATGATGGAATCCGGGAAGCTGATCACCAACGATTTCCTGCCACTGTTCGCCCGCCAGGTGCGCACGCACTTCGGTTCCAGCAAGGAGCCGGTGCAGGGGCTCGCAGCCGACATGGCGCGGCTGCGCAACGAATACGAACTGACCCTGCAGAAGCTCGGCGAGGCCGGCGGCAACGAAGCCACGACCACCCTCATGCGCGGCGTGGCTTCGGCCACGTCGGTGGCCGGCGCGGCCGTGGTGTTTCTCGGAAAATCGCTGGGAAACCTTGCCGCCAACCTCACGAACAACCAGCGGTACATGGAAGAGCAGCGCAATCTGGCCGCCGATCTCGGCAAGGTCTGGCGCGCTGCGACCGGTGCCGTCGACGACCAGAAGAAGGCGCAGGATGACCTTGCAAAAGGCATCGAGGTCGGCACGCAAGCCACGCTCGCTGCTGCCGTAGCCGCTGCCCGCGCCCGCGAAGAGCACAACCGCTATGCCACCGACCTGTCGGTGTTGCGAACACAGCTCGGGCTGGCAAACACCGAATACGAGCACCATCGCGCCGCGCTCGATCGCATCAACGAGGTCAGCGACGCGCATGTGGCAGCGACCACCGCGCTCGCCGAAGCCACCGGCGACGAGGCCACGCAGCAGCTGGCGGCCGTCGGGGCCGCGCTGCAACGCGTGGTCGCGCTCAGCAACGTAAAGTCCGCCCAGGAAGGCACGCTCGCCGTCGCCCAGCGTGATCTGGAGCTGGCGCAGCAACTGATCGGCGCAAAGGACAAGGTCACACAGGCCGATGTGCTGCAGATCGCCGAGCTGCAGACCAAGGTACAGGTCGCGCAGGCCGAGGTAGACGCGACCGGCTACCAGATTGCCGCCGCCGAAGCCCTGCTGAAGCAGCGTCAGCGCGAGGCATCCGTCCGTCGGCAGGCACTCACTGATGCCGAGCGCGAAACCACCACCACGCAGGCGGTAGCCTCGGCAAAGGTCGCCGAGGCGCAAGCCTCGCTCGACATCGCCCGCGCAAAAGGCGACGAGGTCGCGGAGCGGCGCGCAACGATTGCGCTGGCCAAGGCCGAAGCCAACCTTGCCAGCGTGGTCGCCACCGGCAAGCGCAACGAAGCCCGTGCCGCGCAGGAAGCCGCCGACAAATTCCGCTCCGAGTCGAAAGCGCGTGGCGACAACTCGGCCGCGGCGCAGGAAGAGCAAGCCAGGCTGGATGCCGCTGCCACGCAGAAACAGGCCGACGCCGACGCTGCCAGCGCGACCGCCAACGCCAAAGAGGCCGAAGCAAAAGCCCGCGCCCGCAACATCGAGCAGATCGAGCGCGAACAGCAATTGCAGGGCGGTGGCGGAAAACCGCCCGGGCAGAAAGACGCCGAAGACACCACCAAAGCCGTCATCGCCGCCACCAACGCCTTCGCCGACTTCACCGCCGAAATCACCAGCTACGGCGTCGAGGCCGCGAAGCTGTTCGACGCGAACCTGCACGCGGCCGGGCTGCGCGAACTGAGCACCGGCCTCGGCGGCGTCGCCGCGCAGGCCGCGCGCTCGACGGATGACCTCGCCGGCATGCGCGCCGAGCTGCAGAAGCTCGCCGCCGAAACCCACGCCGGCGGCGCCAACGAAACGGACTCGAACCTCGCCGCCTGGGGCCGTGCCGCCAACGCCACCAAGCGCGCAATCCTCGAAGCCCGAATCGAAGTCGCCGAGCTGGAACAGAAGCTCAACAGCGGCACCGCCAGCGCCGGCGACCTCGCGCGTGCCACGAGTGTCGCGCGCGAGCGAGCAAAACTGCTCGGCTCCGAGCGCCTGCAGTCACTGAACGACGCCATCGCCCGCGCCCGCGAGCAGGTGCAGGGACTGCGCGACGACCTATCCAGCGCGCTGGCCTCGGCGCAGTCCGAGCTTGCGCAACTGCAGGGCAACGCGGCCGAGGTCGAGCGCCTGCGCTACGAGCAGCAGACCGCCGAGTTGCGCCGCAAGACCGCCGAGGCGCAGGCCTCCGGCGACCGGAAGGCCATCGCCGATGCGGCCGAACTCGCGCAGGTGTACGAGCAGATCCACAAAGCCAAACAGGACCAGGCGCGGCAGGAAGCCGAGCAGCAGCGCCAGCAGGCCGCCGAGGCGGGCCGCCAGCAGCAAGCCGCAACCGCGACCACGACCCGCAGCACCGGAGCGCCGACAACCGCGGACGCCGCGCCGCGCGTGCTCGGCGTCTACGAACTGAAGCTCAACGCCGGCGGCCAGCCGCGCACGCTGCGCACCCTCGACAACCCCGTGGACGTGCTCGGACAGATCGAGCGCGACGCCCTCCGGAGCGCCCGATGAGCGATCCAACCATCACCATCACCGACGGCACGCGCTCGGTCGAGCTGCTCGGCGATCTGGAGTGGACCGACGAATACCAGTGGTCCCCGCTCGCCGGCGAATCCGCCTACAGCCTCGGCGGGCGCCTGATCGTCCACGAATCCGCCGTGCTCACCGGCCGCCCGCTGACGCTCTCCGGTGACCCGACCTGGCTGCAGCGCGGCACGATCGAGCAGCTGCGCGCCATGGACCTGCCCGCCGCCGTGCTGACCGTCACCCTCGCCGACGGCCGCGCCTTCACCTGCG
>JAKJFB010000356.1 GCA_022705125.1 Pseudomonadota bacterium | reverse complement strand
TCCAGCCGGCGTTGAGCTCGCCGACCAGGTTGTCCTTCGGCACGCGCACATTGTCGAAGAAGGTCTGGCAGAACTCGGAACTGCCGCTGATCAGTTCGATCGGCGAGACGGAGACGCCCGGCGTGGCCATGTCGATCAGCAGGAAGCTGATGCCCTGCTGCTTGCGCGCCTGCGGGTCGGTGCGCACCAGGCAGAAGATCCAGTCGGCCTTGTCGGCACCCGAGGTCCAGATCTTGGAGCCGTTCACGAGAAAGTGATCGCCGCGGTCTTCCGCGCGCGTCTGCAGGCTCGCGAGATCGGAGCCGGCGCCCGGTTCGCTGTAGCCCTGGCACCAGCGCAGGCGTCCCTCGGCGATCGCACGCAGGTGCACGCGCTTCTGCTCCTCGTTGCCGTATTCCAGCAGCGCCGGGCCGAGCATCCAGATGCCCAGCCCGTAGAGCGGCGTGCGGCAACCCAGGCGTGTCATCTCCTTCTTGAGGATGCGCGCCTGCTGCGCGTCGAGCCCCGCGCCGCCGTATTCGCGCGGCCACTCGGGCACGGTCCAGCCCTTGGCCAGCATGCGCTCGAACCACACCCGCGCGTCATCGGAGGCGAAGCTGCCATTGCGCCCACCCCAGTACTGCTGCTCGGGCGTGATCGGGAGGCGCTGCGAGGCCGGGCAGTTGGCCTCCAGCCATTCCCGGACCTCGACGCGAAACTGTTCCAGTTCTTCCATACTGCATCCTTGGGCAGAACAGCCGATTGCGTAGAAGCACGATGTTAAGGCCTGGGGTCGGATGCGCAATGACAATTTGGGTCGGCGCCAATTAACAATAACGGTCAGCGCCAACTGCCTGACTCGCATGGCTTTTTCGGTGCAATCCATTACTATGCAAAAAATTACCGGAACGTAGCGGCAATCGCCGGGAGTGCAGGCATGAAGAGATTCGAGGGCAAGGTTGCGCTGATCACCGGCGCGGGTTCGGGCATCGGGCGCGCGGCGGCGCTGCGCCTGGCGAGCGAGGGTGCGCGCGTGTTTTGCGTGGACCTGTCCGCGCCGGACGTCGAGGAGACGAAGGCACAGATCGAGGCCGCGGGCGGGCGCGCGGAGGCGCACGCCTGCGACGTCAGCGACGAGGCCGCGGTGCGCGCCTGCGTGCAGGCCTGCGTCGATGTCTGCGGGCGCATCGACCACCTGAGCAACATGGCCGGCATATTGCGCTTCGATCACTTCCACGAGATCGCGCTCGCCGACTTCCGCCGCATCGTCGAGGTCAACCTCTACGGTACGTTCCTGATGTGCCGCGAGGCGATCCCGCACCTGCTCGCGACGAAGGGCAACATCGTCAACGCGGCATCGACCTCCGCGCTGGCCGGCCTGCCGTGGGGCGGCGCCTATTCGGCATCCAAGGGCGCGGTGCTCGCGATGACGCGCACCCTCGCGGTGGAGTACGGTCGTGCCGGGCTGCGCGCCAACTGCGTGTGCCCCGGCGATATCGCGACACCCATGTCCAAGGCGCCGCGCATGCCCAAGGGCGCCGATTTCAGCTGGATGGCGCGCTGCAGCTCGCTCAACGGACCGATGGGGCCGGAAGTCGTGGCCGGCGTGATCGCGATGCTCGCTTCCGGGGACGGCGCGCACATCAACGGCGAGGACATCCGCGTCGACGGCGCGACGCTGTCCTGAGGCGCCGGCCGATCATGCACGCGCTGATCGAGGGGCTGCGCGAGGCGCGCGCCTTTCCGCATGCCATCGGGCCGGTGCGCGTCGTCGAAACCCACATTTCCTGGGTGCTGCTGACCGGGGATTTCGCCTACAAGATCAAGAAGCCGCTGGATCTGGGCTTCCTGGACTACTCCACGCTGGCATTGCGCAAGCGCTTCTGCGAGGAGGAGTTGCGCGTGAACCGGCGCTACGCGCCGCAGATCTACCTCGACGTGGTGGCGATCAGCGCCTCGGCGCAGGGCCCGCAGATCGGCGGCGAGGGCACGGTCATCGAATACGCAGTGCGCATGCGCCAGTTCCCCGACGATGCGCTGCTCGCGGACGTGGTCGCACGCACCGACCCGGGCACCGCGGTGTGGCGCCGGCTGGGTGCGGACATCGCGGCGATCCACGACGCGCTGCCGGTGGCCGGCCCCGGGCACGAGGATGGGCGCGGCACCCCGGGGAAGGTGCGCGACGCGATCAACCAGAACTTCCGCCAGGTGCGTCCGTACCTGCGCGAGGGTGCCGACATCGCGCAGCTGAACCGTCTCGAGGAGCAGGCGTGGCAGGACTTCCATCGCCACGAGCGCCTGCTGTGGTCGCGCTACGCAAGCGGACTGGTGCGCGAGTGCCACGGCGACCTGCATCTGGGCAATATCGTGCTGCTCGCGGGGCACGCACTCGCCTTCGACGCCATCGAGTTCAACCCGGCGCTCAGCTGGATCGACGTGATGAACGAGATGGCCTTCCTGGTGATGGACTGCGAGAGCCGCGGCCACGGCGCGGCGGGATTCGTCGCGCTGAACGCCTGGCTCGAGCGCACGGGGGACTACGCGGGGCTGGCACTGCTCGACTTCTTCTGTGCGTATCGCGCGATGGTGCGCGCGAAGGTGAGCGTGCTGGGCGCGGGGCGCCCACCGCTCGCCAGCGGCAGCGAGGCGCATCTCGGTTGCCGGCGCTACGTCGCGCTGGCCGAACGTTACACCGGCACGCGCCGGCCCTTCCTCGCGATCACCTGCGGCGTGTCGGGTTCGGGCAAGTCGACGCTGGCCGAGGCGTTGGCGGGCGAGGCGCGCGCGATCCGGCTGCGCTCGGACGTCGAGCGCAAGCGCCTCTTCGGGCTGGCGCCGGATGCCAGCAGCCGCGACAGTGCGAGCGCTGCCGACATCTACACGCCCGCAGCCAGCGCGCGCACCTTCGCGCGGCTGGCGGAACTGGCGGGGGAGGTCATCGCGGCGGGTTTCCCGGTGATCGTGGACGCGACCTTCATCCGGCGCGCGCACCGCGAGGATTTCCGCCGCGTGGCGCGCGGGCTCGGCGTCGATTTCCACATCCTGTTCTGCGAGGCGCCGCGCGCCGAGCTGGAGCGGCGTGTCGAGGCGCGCCGGCGCGCGGCGAGCGATCCCTCGGAGGCGGACCTCGAGGTGCTCGCCGCGCAGCTCGCCAGCGCGGAATTTCCCGATGCCGCCGCGGAGCCCGAAACGCTGCGCGTGCCGGGCGGCGGTCAGGCCGCGGTGCGCGAACTGCTCGCGCGCATCGGGGCGGATGCACAGCAGCGGTATTGACCGGAATCAAGGACCGCGCGCCGCGGGCGGCGGATATTGAACGCTGAAGGATTGCCACGGTCGCAGGAGGGCGTGAGATGGCCGAATCGCAATGGGATCCGCTGCGCGACATGGAGGAACTGCTCGCGCGCTACGGGCGCAGCGCGGCCGTGCAGCCGCTCGCACACGGGCGCTCCGAGCACATCGTGAGCGCCGACTGGCGGCC
>JAKJFB010000355.1 GCA_022705125.1 Pseudomonadota bacterium | reverse complement strand
ATCATGTCGACGCCGCCGCCGATGCAGGTGTACTGCACCGCCGCGAGCACCGGCTTGCGGCACTGCTCGATCGCCGTCAGGTTCGCCTGCAGGCGCTCGATGTGGTGGCGCCGGTGCTCGGCGCGCCGCCCCGGTTCCAGCGACTGGTCATCGAGCGTGGCGAACATCTGCAGGTCGATGCCGGCGCAGAAATGCCGGCCGCGCGCAGCCAGCACAACGGCGCGCACCGCCGGCTCGCGATCGCACCAGCGGAAGCACTCCTCTAGCTCGCGCCACAGCGCGGCGTTCATCGCGTTGGCCTTGTCCGGGCGGTTCAGCTCGACCAGCGCCACGTGATCGGCGAGCTCGAGCGCCAGCGTGTCGAAACGGGGAAGATCCATGCGCGAACTCCTGTTGCGTCGTCGTCGATAGCGCTCAGCGCGGCCAACGGTGGAAATGCGCCGCCGGGTCGAGCGCCGGCAGCGGCTTGGGCGTGCCTTCCGGCGTGCCCAGGTAAAGGAAGCCGATCACGCGATCGCTCGCCGCCAGCCCCAGCTCCTCGCGCAGTTCGTCGGTGTACGTGACGGGGCCGGTGCGCCAGATGCCGCCGAAGCCGAGCGCGTGCGCCGCGACCAGCATGTTCTGCGCCGCGCAGGCGACCGCGAGCTCCTGCTCGATTGCGGGCACCTTGGGGTTGTCGCGCACGCGCGCCACCAGCACCAGCACCAGCGGCGCGCGCAACGGGTTCGCGCGCAGCTTGTCCTGCGCCTCGGCGCCGCTGTCGGGCGCGTGGCGTTGCATCGCGCGCGCCATCGCCGCACCAAGCGCCTCGCGCCCCTGCCCCTCGACGACCAGGAAATGCCAAGGCTGCAGCCGGGCGTGGTCCGGCGCGCGCAGCGCGGCGCGGAAGATCTGCTCGCGCGCGGCGCCCGCGGGTGCGGGCTCGGCCAGGCGCGCGGCGGAATTGCGGCTCAGCAGTGCGGCGATAGCGTCCATGTCACGACCTGTGCGGCGATGTCGCGCGCCACACTGCAATCATCGGCGCGCGATTGCAAGCGCGCCGGCGATGGTTCAGTGCATGTCGGCGTAGGGCGATTGCATCTCGAGATCGATCGCCTGCGCGTAGCCGGGCACGCGCAGCCGGCTGGCGTCCCACTCCAGGTCCTCGCCGTGCAGCACGCCGTGGTCGAACTGGTAGATCGGCGCGGCCTGACCGCTGCTGGCGCGCGCGTCGTAGTCGGCGCTGCGCTCGCGCACGCGCTCGTTCAGCGCCGCGTGCTCGCACATGCGCTCGCGCCCGAAGCGTTTCTCCAGCATGCGCGCGGCGACGTGCGGCGCCAGCACCGTGCAGCTCGCGTTGTTGCCGCCGAAACCCTTGGCGTTGATGATCGCGACATCCAGCTCGCGCGCATCGCGCTCGCGGTGACGGCGCAGGATGTCGAGGTGCGTGCGGTGCACATCATCGGCGTCGCGCTCCGCGGTGAGGATGCCGGGCAGCAGCCCATGGGCCCAGGTGCCCAGCGTCATCACCAGCTGGTCGGCGGCGGCGGCGCCGATCGAATGCCCGAGATAGCTCTTCAGCGCGCACACCGGCCAGTCGCGGATGCCGAAAACGCGCGCGGTCTCGTCGAGGATGTGCGACTCGGTCACGCGGTTCTGCGGCGTGCCGGTGCCGTGCGCCTGCACGAAGGAGCGCCGGCGCAGGGATTCCTCGCCCACGATCGCGCGCGCCAGCGCGGCGGCGCGCGCCATGGTCAGATAGTTGCCCACACCGGGCGAGGAGATCGACTTCTTGTAGCCGTCGGCGTTGACGAACACCTCCGCCACCGCGGCGTGAATGGTGGCGCCAAGTTCCAGCGCCAGCTCCGCGTCCATCAGCACCACGAACTGCGCCGATTCGGCGATCGTGAAGCCGCAGTTCTCGGCGAAGGGCCGGCAGGCGCGGGTGTGATCCGGCGCCACGCCGGGCGCCAGGCCGTCGAGAGCGCGCAGCCCCTCGTCGGTGGCGAGCGCGCCCATCGCGGCGTAACCCTCGATCACTTCCGGCGTGATCGGCGCCTCGGCATTGCCCACCATGGCCACGCGCGCGCGCCCGGAGCGGATGTCAGCGACGCCGTGCGCGAGGTTGTACAGGAACGAGGCGCAGGCCCCCATGCTGGTGCCGGTGTTGCCGAGGCTGCCGAGGATGTAGGCGTTGATGAAGTCCGCCGGCATCTCGGCGAAGCCGAAGGGACACTGCTTGGAGGTCACGCGCTTGCCCATCAGGCGCGAGGCCATCATGCCGCCGTTGCCGTGTCCGTCGAGCTGGCTCATGCCGCTGCCGGCATAGACGCTGACCTGGTCGGGACGCACGCGCGCGCGGATCAGGTCCCAGTCGATGCCGAGCGAGTGCAGCGCGTCGGAGGCGCCGTAGACCGTCATCTGCAGGCCGCGCGGATGGCTGCGTGCCGGGTAGAGGGCGCGCGGGTCGAATCCGGTGGGCAACTGCCCGGCGGCATTGACCTCGGAGCGCCGCGCCGCCGGCACCAGCACCTCGGTCGGCCCCTCGATCAGGACCTCGGCCGTGCGGCCCTGCGTGGCGAGCACCCGCCACCCCGGGGGCAGCGGATCGGGCAACTGCCCGATGCCGATGCTCACGCGCATGCCGCCCTCGGCCGGCGACCAGGTCATGCGCCGGTGCCAGGGAATGCCGTCGCTGTCGAAATGCTCCGCGCCGATGCGCCGCACCAGGGTGTTGGCGCGCATGTGCTCGCGCGCCGCGGCGCTGTCGCTGTCGGGAACGTTCATCAACGCGCCCAGGCTGCGCCAGGTGGCATCGGCCAGGGGCGCCGGCAGCGCATCGATCACGAGGCGGCGGAAGCCGTGGTGGGCCGAACTGCGGCCGGCGGGCGAGATGCCGCCGAATCCGGCGATGACGGGAAGCCTGGACATGGAGCGAATTCCTTACTGCGGATGACTGCGGCAGGCGGGACGCGCGGCACGCAACGGATCGATTCCAGTCTATGGCGAAGGTGGCGGGGCGGCTTGTAAATTCTGGTCATCGCCTTTAACTTTCCGGCCAGCCAATCCGGGAATTTTCCATCCGCCCATGATCAGGGTCATCGTGCTCGCCATCGAGGGCGCACTGGCCTCCAGCCTGGTGCTGCCGGTCGAGATGCTGCGCGCCGCGGCGCAGCACGCGCGCGCGCATTCGCGCCGGGCGCCGGGCCTCGAGGTCCGCGTGGCCGCCGAACAACGTGAGGTTCTCACCATGTCGGGGGTGATCGGTCTGCAGGCGGATCTCGCCGCCGATGCCGTGCAGGAGGCCGAGCTGATCATCGTGCCCTCGCTGTGGCGCGCGCCGGCGGCGACCGTCGAGCGCCACCCGCGCATCGGGCGCGCCCTGCGCCGCGCCGCGCGCAGCGGCTCGCGGCTGTGCAGCGTGGGCACGGGCAGCTATTTTCCCGCGGCCGCGGGACTGCTGGACGGCCGCCAGGCCACCACGCACTGGTCATTCTTCGAGGATTTCGCGCGGCGC